>NVSP01000073.1 GCA_002732755.1 Phycisphaera sp. | reverse complement strand
ACCGGCGATGGCTCGCTGCCGGTCGCGCATCTGCTCCGCGTTGCATTCAACAAACCGAACCAAGAGCCTGCCGATCTTTCCGCCGCTTGGGTCCATGCCCGTAGCGCGGGCCGCATCGCCCACATTGTGCGTGACGACCGCCACGCCTTGGAGTTCCTTCGTCTGCGCCAGCCGTTCGAGTGTGAGCCGAAGCGCGGATCTGTCGTTGATGACCGGTGCCGACAAATCACGGGCTATCCCGAGATCAGATGTCCACGGGTCGGCGGGCACAACGGCCCAGACCCTTTGTTTCTTGGCTTTTTTGGCGGCCTCTGTGTCAATCGCCGGGTCTTCGCGTGTGATCTTTGGCGCTTTGCCGTCGTGGGCGCGGATGGCCTGGTCCATCATGTCGCCGAGCAGGTCCGCCGCATCGCCGAGCCACCGCGCGTTCTCGGCGTCGCGCTGGATCTGCGCCTTCTGCTGGTCAAGGTCCGACTGGTCACCGAGGTGAATCTTGCGGTCCGCCTTGGCCCTGCGCAGCGTGCCCGCCTGATTCAGATCCTGCACGAGCGTGTACGCCGGCTCGAGCTTGACGATCTCGTCCCGCTGGGCGTACACATCTTTGATGACCCGGTTGACCCTCGTTTGGTCCGAGTGGTGCTCGGCCATCTCGTCGAGCAGGGTTTCTGTCTTTCGACAGATTTCAGAAACCTTCCACACATCCGCCCGTACGCTGCGCAACTTGGCCTTGGCGTCGCGCACCGTGCTGGCGTTTTCTTGCACCGGCGTCTCGGGCAGCGCGTGGTCCGGGCTGTCCTTGTGCAATTCAAGAACTTCTGCGAGCGTCATCACGCGAACGCCCTGTTTCTCCACGCCGCCTTCGGTTGCGTCGATGATCGTCTGCCCCCAGCTTGCGCTCTCGGCGAAGTCGCGCTCAAACTGCGTCAGGTAGGTGTGCATCTGCTCGTCGGTGTACACGCTGCGCCCGAGGTGGTCGTGCGCCGGGATCAGCCTGCCGCGCATCCGCGCGATCCGTTGCCATTCCAGCGATTCGATCGTGCAGAACGGCCCGAGTTCGCTCGCCCACACCTCATGAATCGCAGCGCCGGATGCGTAGTACTGCCCATCCGTAAACGCAAGGTCCTGCCCGATAAGCGTGATCGGATCGCAGCCGAGGTGCCTTGCCAGATAGAACGCAAGGTGCGCGACGGTTGCGCCGGGCTTGATGCCGCAGCGGTCGTCGTCGTCGCCCAGCAATTTGGACAGGCACGAATCCTTTGGGCTGCGGATCACGCCGGGCCAGATATCAAGAATCGCCGGGTTGCCCTTGGCTTCTGCGACCAGCGTAATGCCCTCGACATCCGCCTCGGTCAAGCCTTCATAAAAACGCTTGCTTATTTCGTGGTAGTCGAGCGCCGTCACGAAGTGGGGCTTGATCCCTCTTGCAAGCAGCGGCTTGAGCACCGTTTGTACCGCGACGATCACAAACTTCTGCCGCACCCAAGGCTGTTCGAGCAGGTGCAGGTTCCGCCGAAGGCTCGGCCCCGCCGACACGATAATCGCCGGCTTGCCCTCGCATGTTCCCGCGAGGTCGTCGATGCCCGGCGCTGCGACATACTCGTCGAGGTTCATGATCTGGTTGCGCATCGTGACATCGGACTGCACAAGCGTCGYGATGACGTTCGTCCTGATCGCGCGGACAACGCCTGTGACTTTCGCCTCGAACCGGTCAACATTTTCTGCCAGCCGCTTGCTGCTTGGTGGGTGCTCGACGAACTTGAGCCCGAGCGAAACAAGCCCCTCGCTGCCGGTCATGACCTCGCTGATCTGGGCAGCGTCTTCTGGGTCGGTGATGAACGAAATAAGCGGGTCTAAGAGCCAGCCCGAGTGGTCCTGCCGCTGGAGCACCGACCGCATGAGCGCGATGTCGGGTTCGTAGACAATGATGAGCGAGGATGATTTGCCACGCTCAAGGATCGAGCGGATGTGGTGCCCGCACCCAAAGCCTTTGACGATGATCACGCCCGCGCTGTCGATGTCGATCCGCTCGGCGAACCGCTCGGCTTCTTCGCCGGGCCTCTTCTTGCTCGCAAGAGCYGTCTTTCGGCCCCAGGTGTCGGTCATCGAGCACGAGATCAGCCCATCGTCCCCGAGCGTCCACTCGAGATCGAGCCTGCCCCCTGAGTTGGCGATCGCCTGGGCTGTGCTTGCGTTGATCGCCCCAAGAGCCGCGAGGTTCTTGTCCAGCGTCTGGTCCGATGCGTCAAGCGATGCTTCGCCCGGCTGTGCGATCGTGCGATGTGTTCCTGCCATGGGGCGTCTCCAACGCCGAACCTCTGCAAGCGCACCTCCCGCGCTACCCGCTTTGCATCGGCCATCCGGCGTGGTACGCTCCACACGATGCAGATCMTCGGCCCAGACGAAGGAGCACTCCCAGCGCTCCCTGATACACCGCTCCTCGAGCGGCTCCTCTTCGAGTCRCCCACTATCCTCATCGCGATCCTCATCATCGGTGCCCTCATCGCCCTCTTCACAGCAGCCAAGAGCACCAAACGCATACCCCCAGCGATCGCGGCTCTGGTCATGCTGGTCCTCGCCGTCGGCATCTATTTCACCGCAGGCAAGGTCACGACCGACCGCGAGGTCATCACCGAGCAAGCCGCGATCCTCATCGCAGCGATCGCCGAGTCCGACGAGCAGGCCATGCGCTCAACAATGGCGGAGAATGTTCGGCTTGGCCACACGGACAACGCATCATCGGTAGCCACCCGAGTCCCAAGCCTGCAAGGCCGGGACCGGATCATCGCCGCGGTCATCAACCAACTCGGCGAACAAGGTTCACCTGGAAAGCTCGTCGGCTCGCACAAAGTCCTCGAAACCCGCGCAGGCATGGACAACGACAACACCGGCAGAACACTCATCCGCGTCAGAGTCCGTGGCCCGGAAGAGTCATACCTGAGCCATTCGTGGTGGGAAGTCACCTGGAAACGCATCGAAGGCCAATGGCTCGCCACCCGAGTCGAAGCGATCTGGATCCAAGGCTAGAACAACTCCACCACAGTTGGAGCTTTTGGAACTCCTGCATTTCGTGCCACTGACCTGTCCGCAGGTCAGTGCTCTTGGTCATCCTCGACAAAGAAACACTGACCTGCGGACAGGTCAGTGGCACGGGGCAAAGTCTTTGTAACAAAGCATTTACTGCTTCGGGATCAACACCGGGAAGCTCTCCTGCAAGATCTTCTGCCGCAGGCCATCGGTCGTGGTGACGGTCTGGTTGACCCCTTTGCCGTTGAAGAGGTTGTGCGGGAACCGTTCCATGAGTGTTCTGATCTCGTAGCTGAGCGATTCCTGCTGGATGTCGTTGTATGAGAAGATGCCGATGGTGACCATGCTCATCGATGGGCCGTGGTAGTAGAAGGCAAGCTCGCCCTGGCGCCGGAGTTCATCGACCGCTTCCTCTGCCTTCTCTCTCGCCTGGCGGATATCCCGGTCCGAGGGCGCTTTGCTGTCAGCCCTGCCGTACGCGCCGATCTGTAGCGAATAGATCGCGGTCGGCCCAAATGTCCGCGGCGCGGACCGCAGATCAAGGTTTGACTGAGCCTGCCCGGTGGGGGGGATATAGAAAGCTCGGGCAAACGGCGTAGCGCCATCGACTCTCGCCTTGCGGACCSGNTTCGAGCAGCGCGATGGCTTCGGTGCTGCTCGGGCTTGTTTCCTTGCCGATGCAGATGACCGCTCGATCGCCGTTCTGCATTATGAACGCTTGGCCCAGCGCGCTGACCCGGCTGATCCGTGCAAGCTCCTGCTCAGCGCGCTGTCTGGCACCTTCGCCAGCAAACGGCTTGAGCCCGATGGTCCAAAAATTGAGATTGTCACTCGTTGCGCTCTGCGTGCCACCGAAGAGCAAATCACCCTCAGAACTGGGGGGTGCCTCTGGGGGTGGTGAGGCACAACCCACAAGCAATGACATGAAAAATAGATACCCGATTCTTTTCCGAACCTGCCAAAAMCCGCTTGTGGTGCGGCATCTGGCTTTTTGAGCCTGTGGGGCCGATGTGAAGAAGAAAAAAATCTGCCKGGTCCGATTCATCGTTATTGCTCCAACCATTGAATAGGCAGTATGTTATGTTCTATCAATTCGGTGTGGTCTACTTTGTAGCAAACGAAGCCTCGCCGACGATACATAGGGCAGAGGGGCAACAACCATCCGCAAGATGTTGTCCTTTGCGGGTTCCAGATTGTAGGTCTGGTGGTGGAATACCCGGTTCGTAAAAGTGTTGGTTGGATGGGGTCCGGTGGGAATTGCGCATTCGGCAAAGATTGCGCTTCGGCCTCGAAATTGTGCAAGAATGGAGTGGCTCACATGACAGAGATAGGACGAATCCCGGGCGGAAACGAGGCCCATCGTACTCAGGCCGTCGGCAGAACAGCCGGACGCAACGAAGGGCAAGATCGCCAATCCGCACCCGCGGGCATTGAGCGAGGGCGCGACACCGTTGATGTCTCCGACACCGCACGCGCCGCCGCTGCCAGACTCGTCGGCGAGGAAACCGACATCAGGCAAGACCTCGTCGATCGCGTCCGAAGCGAGATCCAATCGGGCGAGTATGAATCGCCCACCAAGATCGCTGGCACCATCGACACCATCCTCGATTCGCTCTCGTAGGCGGCTCGGCGACTGACAACGAAACACATCCCAAAGCCCGCCTAGGACAAGTTGCCAAGGCGGGTTTTTCATGCGCCATCTCATGTGCCCGTGTCCATCCGCTCTGCCGCCAAGAGCGCCGCACCGATCAGCCCCGCGTTGGCGCCCAACTTCGTCGGCACCACCTCGATGCTCCGCAGCGCCTCGGGCCAGCACGCCGCCCGAACCGCCCGCTCGATCGGCTCAACAATCGCAAGCCCCGCATCCTCGACCAGCCCGCCGCCGACGACGACTCGCCCAAGCGACAAGAGCGTGACGATCGAGCCGACGACGCTCCCGATTTTCCCGCAGGCTTCGCCGACGATCCGCTTTGCCACCGCATCGCCCTGGGCCAGCGCCTTGGCGATCTCAGATGACGGGATCTGGCCGTTCTTGTCCGCAAACTCTTGCAGCGACGAGGCTTGGCCCGCCCGGATCGCTTCTTTGATGTCGCGGGCGATCGCGGTCCGCGAGCATTGGTGCTCCAGCTCGCGCCTTCGTTCTGGGTTGTGCGGGTCGATGATGACATGCCCGATCTCGCCGGCGGTCTGTCGCTGGCCGTGGTAGATCGATCCATTGAGGATCAGCCCGCCGCCGATGCCGGTCCCGATCCAGACACCCAGCAGGTTGTCATGCCCGCGCCCAGCGCCCAGCCTCTGCTCGGCATACACCGCCGCGTTGACATCGTTGTCGAGCAAGACCGGCGTGCCCATGCGTTCTTCGAGCACGTGAGCCGCGGGCAGGTCTTTCCAGTCGAGGTTTGGCGCATCGATCACGATGCCCTGTTCGTGGTCCACCGCGCCCGGTGCCGCCAGCCCGATCGCGCGGACCTTTTTGACCCCCGCCTCGCGCATCGCAAGCTCGATGTGGGTGGCGACCGCATCGAGCACCGCCGGCGCTCCCCGTTCTGGGTGCGTTTTGCCCGAGCTTCTGCCGATGATCTGGCGCGACTCATCGAGCACGCCGACCTGCATGTGCGTGCCGCCCAGATCAACCCCAACCGTGATGCTCATCGTGTCTCCGAGCCTGTCAGTGTCCGAGTCACAAGGCACCGAACGCTCGGCACCCGCTCGCGGATCTCCTCGGCGAGCCTATCGGCGGAACCCGGCACAAGAAACTCTGTCACAAGAAACAGAGTCGAACCCGAACCCGACACATGGATCGGCTCAGCTGTGATCCGCCCGATMCGAGAGATCAATGATCCAAGCTCGGGCTGAGACCGCTGCGCCGGCAGGGCCAGRTCRTTGAAAAGCCCAGCCGGATCGRCAACCCCGCCACGCGCCATCTCGATCACGCGGTCATCGTCGAGTGTCAGTGGCGACTGGTCGTACTCGCCGTAGACATCGGCGGTGTGACACCCGAAGTTTGGCACGATCAGCAAGAGCTCCGTCGGCGCAAGCTCGACCCGCCGGACCAGTTCACCGAACCGCATGACCAGTGCAGGTCTTGGCGCCGGCCTTGGCGGTGGGCCGTCATCGAGAAAGAAGGGGATGTCCGAGCCCAGCGTTCTGCCGATTTCAGCGAGGTGTTGGACGGGAAGTCCGAGATCGAAGAGCGAGTTGGCCGCGATGAGGCAGGCTGCGGCATCGCTCGATCCGCCGCCCAGCCCGCCGCCGATGGGGATGCGTTTGGTCAGCGAGATCTTGGCATTGAGGCTTTTGCCGACCGCATCGCCGATCGCCGCGAGGGCGCGGACCGCAAGGTCGTCGCTGTGGAGCCAGCCGATGGGCGTTGGTACGGGGGCATCGTCGGCCCAGTGGACATCGAGGGAAGTTGTGTCGGCGCGCTCGAGCGTGAGTTCGTCGAACAGGTCGATCGGCACCATCCACGACGCGATGGGGTGCATGCCAGCGTCGGGCGTGTCGGCGGGTTCGGGCGGGCCGACCGAGAGGGCCAGATTGACTTTCGCCGGCGACATGATGGTGATGGGTTCAGACATCTATTGCGAGCGTATCACGCGCAGCGGATCCCCGTGCCACTGACCTGTCCGCAGGTCAGTGTTTCTGTATCGAAAACGGGCTAGGAGCACTGACCCGAAGACGGGTCAGTGGCACGAAATGCAGGTGCTCCAAACGCTACAACCGCAGTGGAGCAGTACCTAGCATTGCCCGACTGGAGGTGAGCCGTGGATCGTGCATCGCTCTTTGTGGAACTTGGGAATCTTGCGCCGCTGTCGCTCGCCGAGAGTTGGGACAATGTTGGGCTGTTGGTGGGCGAAGCCGCCGGCGAGATGCAGGGGCCAGCTCTGTTGACGATCGACCTGACCGAGAAGGTCATGGCCGAGGCCGAGGCATTGGGGTGCTCGGTCATCATCGCCTACCACCCGCCGATCTTTCACGCCATAAAGCGGATTGTGTGTTCCAATACCAAAGAACGGCTCATCCACCGCGCGATCCGGGCGGGCATCTCGGTCTATTCACCCCACACCGCGCTCGATGCTGCTGAGGACGGCCTCAACGACTGGCTCATCGGCGGGTTTGGCGCGGGCGACATCCGCTCACTTAAAAACCACACCGGGCGCAGCGACCTCTGCAAGATCATCACCTACCTGCCCGCTGCCAATGTCGAACAGGTCCGCAACGCGATGGCATCGTCCGGCGCGGGGCAGATCGGCGCGTACGACCTCTGCTCGTTCAGCAGCGTCGGCACCGGGACCTTCCGCGGCGACGACACCACCAACCCAGCGGTTGGGACGCGGGGAGAGTTGGCAAGCGTCGAAGAAGTCCGGCTTGAAATGGTTTGCACCACAAGCGCGGCTTCGCTCGCCATCGAAGCGCTCCGCGGCTTCCACCCCTACGAAGAACCCGCGATCGATGTGATCGCGCTTGAGCCCATGCCGGACCGGTCAGCCGGGCAGGGGCGACGGATCGTGCTGGACCAGCCGATGACCACCGAAGAAATCGGCGAGAAACTCAAAGCACACCTGGGCATCGAGCGCCTCAAGCTCTCACCCCCCGGCGGCGACCCGGCTCGCAAGATCACGCACATCGGAGTCTGTGCCGGCGCGGGTGCCGACCTTGCTTTGATCGCAGCGGAGAACAATGTCGAGCTTTTCATCRCGGGCGAGATGACCCACCACGAGGTGCTGGCGCACCTTGATCGCGGCTTGGGGCTGATTCTCGCCGGGCACACCAACACCGAGCGGGGTTATCTGCCTGTGTTTGCGAGCAGGCTCAAGAAGTCACTGCCGGGTTTAGATGTGCGAGTGTCCGAGGCCGACCACTCGCAGTTGGCGTGGATTTAGTTTTTCATCTTGACGAGCCCGAATCGCAAGCGAGGAATGTGCTCATAAAATAAGTACAAAACCCCTNNCTTGCGCTTCGGGCTCGTGGTTGGTCCATCAACCAGAACTTACTCACGGCGTTACCGGGACTTCGATCGGTTGACCATCCGAAAAATCCAGCGTGCCCTTGTGACGGAACTTGGCCTTGGGTCTGCTTACGCCGGCGTCAAAGAGGATGCGTGCGATCTGGCCGGGCGTGACATAGACGACCGAGCCGAAGAGTTCGTATTGCACCTCGCCGGTGGGTAGTTCGTATTTTTCAAGGTCGATGGCAGCGGGGAGCGTGATCTGCTGGGTGCCGAGCCTGCGGACGGTTGCTTCYGCCGAGCGTGTGCCGGTGAAGACGYGCTSGCCRYYGAGGCGGAGCGTGTAGCGGATGCGTTCGAGCGGGACCTCAAAGTCGTTGGTGTTGGCGACATCGATCCCAAAGTCGATGACCATGCCCTGGCTTGTTTCCTGCGTGACAAGGGCCGAGGTGACTTCGAGCGTGGGCGCATCGTAAGTCGAGCAGCCCGAAAGAAGAGCACCGGCAAGAATGAGGATTACGGTCTGGATTCGTGTGGTCATGGCGAGGTGAGGGTATCGCCCCTGGAGCGTGCGTGTCTTGCCGACGCCGAATCGAATCCTGTTACCCTAAATTTAGGTAGTTTGACGAGTTAGTCGGTAGCCTCGGTGCAGCCGCTCATCGGGCGAGTTGTACAACAATTGTCATATCGTTCTTTGGTCTTGGACTTGTACTTATCAAAAAAATTGGAGGCTGATTGTGCTATCGCTGCAACCACACCGAACCATGCGGTTTCGTCTTACTGTTTTCGTTTTGCCTCTTGTTGTCGCATTGTCATCCATCGCAACAGCTCAGGATGACAAAGGGGATAGCGCAGCCCCAATTCAACTCGCGCAGTACCCCGGGGCACCACTCGAAGATCGTAATGGGAATCTTTGGTTCGGCACCGTGCTCGAAGGGCTTATCCGGTATGACGGCAATGAGTTCGTCACATTCACTATAGAAAACGGCCTTGGCAGCAATATGACCCGGGGCATTGTCGAAGACGAGGATGGAACGCTCTGGGTCGCAACAAGTGGCGGGCTTACAAAGTACGATGGTGAAACATTCACGACGCTAACGAACTATGAGCCGATCACGGTCACTAAGGGTTGGAGCGAGCACGGGAATCATCGGGATCTGTGGGATGTCTTTATTGACAGCCGAGGCGGGCTTTGGATCGCGACGGCGGATGGTGTTTTTCAGTATGATGGCGAACTATTTACACGCTTTGAGATGCCCGTCGTCGCTGTGGATCGAAAATGGTTATTTACGCCTCGGAAAGTTTCTAGCATCTATGAGGACCAAGGTGGTGATCTTTGGTTTGGAACTGACGGTGCGGGGGCCGTGCGATGGGACGGCAAGTCGATGGTTGTCTACACGATGAAATCCCACGGGTTGAGCAGTGATAATGTTAGCAAGATTTTTCAGGACAGCCGCGGGGATTACTGGTTTGGGACTGCAAATGGAGGCGTGAGCCACTACGACGGCAATACCTTTACGACACACCTAAGAAGCAAAGAGTTTTCGAAACATTCAGGATGGGGTCGATACTTCGCGATACATGAAGACCGCCGAGGGGGTGTGTGGTTCGGGGCAGCGTACGAGGGCGGCGGCGCCTATCGGTACGACGGCGAATCATTCGAGTATTTCACTGGGAACCCAGGACTCGGGGCTGGCGGCGTTCCAAGCATTCGGGAGGATAGAAGCGGGAATCTGTGGTTTGGAACGACGGGCGGCGTGTACCATTTCAACGGCGAGAGGTTCATCAACTTTACAAAGAACAACCCGCAGCTTCCGGCACCAACCAATGATGCGGAAAATACCACAGATGCGCATAAGCCAGTTCCAGATTCTGTCTCGCTTGAAGGTGGTACATGAAACCAAGGCAGGTCTGTTCGAAGTTCGAGCAGTCACCCCGAGTTGGGCCTACTGGAAAGTCGCCCACATCCCGTCGCACTGGGATGGGTCAGCCGACGCCAGCGCGAACGCGTAGGTCATCTTTGAGGTGCCAGCGATGTAGTCGAACCAGTGGAGCGTGAGTCTTCCAAGGACAATGACCGCAATCCACGCACCGACTTCGCCCTGCCAGCGTCGGCGTTGCCAGAACAGGATAGACGAACTCAAGACCATCGTGGCGAGCTTGAAGCCAGCAAGAAAATACGGCGAGCCTGTCGCGATGACCCATCGCGCCATCGGGTTGCCCTCGAACATGCCGATGTTCATCAGGTAGGTCAGCGTCATCGCAAGATCCGTGATCCCCAGCACCCACGCGATCGAGAGCAGGAGCACCACCCGAAAAGGCCGATCCCGGAACAGCATCAGGAGCCTGCCGGGGAGCGACCGCTCGGCGGGCTGGATCGCACGAAGATCAAGTGTCATCGACATGAAAGCCAGATCGGTGGGCCAAGGGGCTGGCATAAGCAACCGGGACGCCCCGGGTTCCATAGACTCGTCCGCAGGCGGTAGGGTGCATGGGGTGCGCGGTGTCGGCAATCGGTGCCGATCGCGCCGGGTCCGGTAAAGGAAATGGCGATGGTCCGATTGGCTCTCATGGCAGCAGCGATAACGCTCGCACTTTCCGCCGAACCCGCGTTGGCGCAGAATGTCAACCCTGTGTATGTGGACGATTCGCCGACCGCCGAGCAGGTGCTCAGGCAACTCCCAAGACTTGTT
>NVSP01000072.1 GCA_002732755.1 Phycisphaera sp. | reverse complement strand
GGCGCGGTGGCTACGGGGAGCATGAAGGCGCAGGAGGCGGCCATTGTGGCGGGGATCATTAACAGGGTTGGGTCTATGTCCATGGCTATTGCGGCGGCGGCTAATATTGGCATGAGCAGGGTTGCTGTTGCGGTGTTGGAGGTGATTTCCGTGAGGTAAGTGACGACCAGACATATTGTCAAAATCATCAATAGGGGCGGCATATAGGCCAAGGACGACAACCAGTCGCCGAGCATGGTGCTTAGTCCCGATGCGGTGAAACCTTTGGCCATAGCAATACCGCCTGCGAACAGAAGCAATAACCCCCACGGAATATTACGGGCGGTTTCCCAATCGAGCAGGCGGCAAACCTTGGATGCTCGTCGCGGTCAAAGGCGATGGCAGCGGTGTACGCGTTGGCCGACTCTTGATACCGTCCGCTCAGTTTGAGCAGCGCCCCGGCCCTGACCATCGCCTCCTGATGCCTCGGCTCAAGTTCGATCGTTTGCTGCAACAGATCGATCGCTTCGGTGTACCGGCCATCGTCTTTGTGAATGACCGCCATGTTGAAGAATGCGCGGAACTCGGTGGGCTGCTTCTTTGCGTTGTCCTCCCAGATACCAAGCGCGCTGCGCCACGTCTCATTTCGTTGGTGCGTGCCGACGAGCATCACCGCCGAGATGACAAACACAAGCGCAAAGGCGGCTTTGGGGTTCTTGATGAGCGCGAACACACCACCGACAAAGAGCAGCCCCGCGCCGATAAGAGGCATGTAGAGCCTGTGTTCGTAGGCTATTTCGAGCGGGATGATCGTTGACTCAACCGCGAGGTGGAGCATGAACCACAGCACGCCGAACGCGACCAGCGGCAACCTGCGTGCAAACACCGCGCTAGCAACCGTCATCGCGCCGAGGCCGAGGATGCTCAGGATTGTTGAAAATGGCGTGACGAGCGATGTCGAGATCGGGTAGTCGTAGATGAGCACAAGTCGCGACGGCGGGGGCCAGACGAGCAGGCTGATGTAGTGCATCACGACGCGGCTTTCGGTCATGAGACGCTCGGTGAGCGTGAAGTCGCGGTTGTCGTAGCCACTGGTGAGCAACTCCGTGAGTGTGCCCTTGTTGGACAGTACGCCGCCTTTAAAGACAACGACAGCCAGCAGCATAAGCACTGCCCCACCACCGATTGCTGCAATGGTTTTCTTCTGAATTTTGAACTGTTCGCCGCGCGCGACCCATTCGTAGAGCATGATCGCCAGCGGCAAGGTCACCGCAAACTGCTTCGTGCCGATCGCCAGCACCCAGCAAACAAACGCCAAGCTCCACCACACGGCGCGCAGGCGAATGACCGAAGCCTCGATGCAGCGGCCCCTTATATAGCAGAGCAAACCCGCGAGATAGAAGAGTGTGCAGAGGCTCGTCATGCGCTGGACGATGTAGGTCACCGCCTGTGTTTGCACGGGGTGGCTGATGAATATCAGCGCGACCGCGAGCGCAAAGAGAACATGCACGGACCTTGGCGCTTCTTTGGTGCGCCGGATAAGGAGCGGGCAGAGGTGCAGCGCGAGCACAAAGACAAGCCAGCCGTTGATCGTGTGGATGACGATGTTGACGATGTGGTAGCCAACGACATCGAGCTGGCCGAAGTAGTGGTTAAGCCCAAATGTGAGGTATGCGACGGGACGGGGCGTTGGGTGGCTACTTCCGAACGCGGCTTGGGCGAGGCTGCCCGGTGAGAGGTCCGTGATCAGAACGCTCTGGTTCTTGCCGATGTTGCTCTCATCATCAAATGTAAACGGCACATCAAGACTGTTGAAATACCCGACCCATGCGAACACCGCGACCAGCAGGTACGGCAGCATTGCAAGCATTACTGAGCGTTTGGTTGTGTCGGCGGCGATTGGCATGTCATTCTTTCACGGGCGGGGCTGAGTGGATATTTCCGAACTTTGCATAGCGTGGGTCTCGTGAAATATAGCAGACGGTGCGCGGCATGATCGCTGTGATTCTGCATAGTACGCCGATCGCTGCGCGCGTGAATCTGGTGCGCACGCTAACGCCGGCGGATGATCCAGCCAGCTCGTATCCGGCGCTCGTGAGCGATTTGCCCGCGAGCTGCTGGAGCTCCGTGACCGTTTCTGGTGGGAGATCTTCTTTCCACCTCGCCACCGAATCTTGCGTAAAGCCTTGTGATTTCCCGGCAAAAGAGCTGTTCTCAACCTTGGCATCGAGGAGGTGGTCGTCGTAATCGATTCCCAGAAATGAGCAGAGAGACCGGAATGTTTTGTCGGGTTCTGAAACAAGATCTTCGTATGTGACGACCTGAACCGAATCGCTGTACTTGCGCGCAAATCGGCACGCGAGGTGCTCGGCGAGCCGCCACGACGCGACGAAACGCACACTCGAAAACGGGCGGTAGCTCAGGGATTGGTTCGTGTTGCGCGTGGCCTGTGAGTGATACGCGGCGCGGAGGTCTCGCCTTGTTATAATAATTTTGGCATCGGGAAACTCTTTGAGCAGCGCGGGGACATGGAAGATGTGCAGCGGCGTTTTCTCTCCCACGCGCACGCCCGCGTCTTGGCGCGTGGCGTGCATCAGCACATGCCGGAGCACTTTGCGGTCGTGTGCGAATCTTGACGGCGCATCGGTTGCGCTGGCGCGGAGTTGTTCGAGCCGCCACGCGTGTTCGGGCTTGGCCCATTCGCGGTTGATATTGCCGATGCGGTCGGCTACGAACCCGACGAGCGTGTCACCCCGGTGGCGGACTGCGCTGCCGGTGGGTGAAAAGAGCCACGCGAGGAGCTTTGTTTCGGGCAGGATGTCGAGGTGTGGGTGGCGCGAGAGCGATTTTTGCAGGAGCGTGGTGCCCGTGCGATGGCAGCCGCAGATAAAGATCGGGCGGTCGAGCTTTCTGTCGTGCGCACTCATCGCGTTTTGTTTCTTGTGTACGCGAGCACATTGCGCATGGGCCATCGCTTGGCAGAAGCCAGCATCGTGCGCCACGCAAGAGCGCGCATTGGCTTGACGACGAGCGTGCGGTGCGTCAGTGCTACTTCATCTGTGTGCCACATGCTTTTGAACTGCGACACACCCTTGGCGCTCTGGCCCGATGGCATGAAGTCGAAGCCTTCTTTGCCGGCGCGGACCGCATCTTCAACCGCGGTGTGTAGGAGAACTTTATTAGCCTCGAACTTTCGGCCCTCGGCGGACGACACAAGCACCAAGCCGTGAGAGAGTTTGTCTGAATCGACAACGAGCATGGCGCCGATGGGTTCGCCGTTGACTTCGGCGACGCTGAGCCGAGCGCGACCCGACGGAGAGAGTTCGTGAACAATTGTTTCAATGAGTTTTCGCTTGTAACGGGCGACACCACCGGTTCGGCTCATGGTGTCGAGGTAGTAGTTGTAGAGCAGGCCGACCGCCTCGTCGTCGGTGCGGATGTTGATCGTGACGCCGCGTTTGAAGGCGCGGTTGATTTCTTGTCTGCGGACGCGTTTGTAGCTCTGCATGAGTGATTCTGGTGTCAAGCCAGCTAGCGAAAGAATATTGGTCTGGTCCGGCTGCGCATCGAACCCCGCGAAATGTTGTTCGTGTTCATACGGATATCCGACGAGTTGTATTTGGGCGAATCGCGCCTGTTTGCCGTAGTTTTTGAGGAGTTTGACGAGTGCTTCTGCGGGTGGCGATGGGCCGACAAGCCCGCCGTAGGGGTAGCTGAAGTAGCCGATGCGGACGCCGGGTGCCTTGACGACGACGCCCATTGAGCCACAGGTTGGTGCATCGTTTTCGTAGATGATGAACGCGCATGATTCGTCGGACRCGCCGGTGTCGAGGACGGCTGCCCACACCGGTTCGTGGAAGATCAGGTGGTCGTTTTTTTCAACGAGATCGGCCCAATTCTGGCCGCGGGGATCGACATCTTTGATCGTCCAGGTCATGACTCGGCGCTGCCCGGCTGATCCGAGTCGTGCCGGTTGGGGCTGTGCCACTCTGGGTTGTGTTTGCCGGCACGGATCATGATCTCGCGCATGCCCGCGAGACGCTTAGCGCGTTTCTTGAGTTCCTGTACACCCGCGCGGCCTCGCAATAACTGAGGCACGGCGGCGCGCCCGGCGCGAAAGAGCTTGGCGATCGTGCCCGATTGCGCTGCACCGAGGTCGTGAACATGCCCCGGCGCGTAGCCGAGCTGGAGCATCTGCCTGCCCGCGATGCGTTCGATTGTTTTCTGCTCGCCAATCGAGAGTTCTTTGAGGTACTTGCCGTGGTTGGCTTTCATGACCGGGCTTGTCAGGTTCTTCCAGCCGATGGCGGCATCGGCGCTCGTTTTAGCCTCGCTACCCTTGTAAAACTCGAGCATTTTGTCATCGTACGGCTCGCCAATAGTTTCACAAACCCGGCGAAGCTGCGGCTCGGGCGATGTGATCAAATCCTCATAATGAATCACAACCACGCGCGATGGGTCTTGGTACATGCTCAGAAACTGGAGCGCGTAGCTTTGTTCGGCTCGCCACATCTTGGCGGCTTCTTTGACCCCGCCGGGGTGGCCGGGCGACTTCTTCCACGAGAGCGCCACATCGCGCGCATCGCGCACGAGATAGACAAATGTCGCATCGGGAAAGAGCAGCGCGATGTCGGCGGCGTGCTGCATGTTGCCGTTGTCTTTGATGAATGATCGCGACTTGCCCTCGTCTTTGGCGGCCGACCCGTACAGCGAATTCACAAGCCCAGCGAAAGAAGAATCGGTGCAATTCTCAACGACCTGGTCGGCGGTTGGAAGGAACGGCCAACCGCGGAGTTGGGTGCTGACAACATGGACCATGTCTTTGGCGAGGGCTTTGAGGTTGGCGCTTTCGGTGAGCGGGCCGTAGTTTGGCAGCAGCGGGACGAAGACTTTGACAAGGTGCGGCGAGTGCKGCGCGCAGAACGCGGGGTGGCTCGCCAGCATCACGCGGATGAGGTTGCTGCCGGAGCGTTCGGAACTGAGAAGAAAGACTGGTGCGCTCACGGGTCGCTCTCTTGGTCGGTCGGCGCTTTGGTCGCCTTTGGTAAAAGCCAGATGCTCGGTAGCCCAAGCGCCAAGCCCAAAGCCATGTTGATCGCTCGCGTGAGCCCGAGTACCACCAAGGTCTGGGCTGAGGTCACCATCAACAYCTGGGCATAGTACACGCTGACCGTTTCCTGAAAGCCAACGGCACCCGGTGAGAGTCTGATARACGACCCGACGCGCTGCGATGAGATGAGCAGCAGTGCGCCGGGGACATCCATCTCGATGGCAAACGCCTTGAACGCGACAAGCATGGCGAGCACGCTGACCGCCATCGACATGAAGACGACGAAGGTGGCGCTGAGAACAAGCCGGGGCGAGCCGACGATCGCGTGCCAGCCTTCGAGAATCCGGCTGATTTTCTCGGCAAATCGGCCTGATTTTGGCATGAACCTCGGAAACAGGACGAGCGCGATGCACCCGGCAAAGATAACCGCAAGGACCGCGACTGCCACCGGCCGGACCGTTGCGCCATGCAGCCCAAGCCAGGCGATGGCAAGCAAACCGAGCAGCGAACTCATCGCGAGGAAGTAGATGTAGAGCGCCGCCATCGTACTGGCGAAGAGGTTGTATGGCAGCTCGTGTACGCGGCGCATGTAGACCGCGCGATAGCCGGAACCGATTGGCAAGAGCATCATCTGGTTGAGCATCAGTCCAGCAAAGTTGAGCTTGAGTGTTTCGACCAGCCCGATCTTGGCGCCGACGCTGCGCATCGCTTGCCACTGGAACACGCCGCGGAGTGTCATGCGTGCTGTGAACAGAACAGCGAGCATCGCGATCAGCCACGGTTCGACGAGTTTGATGGATTGAAACGAATCCCAGTTGGCGCGGACATACCACACGATCGCGCCGGCCATGAGCAGTGTGCAGACGATCATGACGACCTTGTTCACGCGCATGGGGTTTCCTCCGCGATGTCGGCGAGAAAACGCTTGGCGGTATTGTGGATGTCAAAGCGCAAAGCGAGCCGCGCAACCGCCTCATCGAATCGGCCCGCCGGCGCAGCTGCAAACTCGGCGAGCGCATCGGCAAGATCCTTCGCATCATCCGGCTGGACAACGATTCCCGCAGTTGTTTCGCGGAGCAGATCGCCCATGTCGCCGACATCGCTGGCGATGACGGGTTTGCCAAGCCCGAGCGCATCAGACAACACGAGCGGGATGCTTTCGTTGCGCGAAGGGATGACGAGCGCATCGCTTGCGAGGATGGCGTTGGCGACTTCGGGGCCGTCGGCGTAGCCACCGATGGCGACATGTTCGAGCAGGTTGAGATCCTTTGCTAGCGTGCGGCTCTCGTCGTCCATCGACCCTCCGCCGAGCATCTTGAGCGTGCCGATGTTTCCGTTGTCTATGTAGATCCGCATCGCCCGCAGCAGCACATCGACGCCCTTGACACGGTCGTATCTGCCGACGAACAGGAACCGCGTTGCGCCGGGCTTTCGGTCGGTTTGCGCAGCGTTTGGCCGCTTGATCGCCCTGCTTGATGGCATGAAAGAGACATCGGTGCCGCTGAGCTTCTTCGCATCATCGCGGAGTTTGAGGCCGTCGGCGTAGCGGAACGAGGCCGACCTGAGCACGCCGGCGACGCGGGATTTGAGAATTGGTATTTTGCCGTAGGTCCAGATATCTGATCCAAGACACCAGACCGAATAGGGCACGCCGCAGCGTTTGCAGAGCGCCCTGGCGAGCAAGCCCCCAGGGACGGCCCACATGGCGAGGACATGGTCGATGGGTGTTTCGTTGTGGAGTTGGCAAAGTTTGCGTTTGCCGCTGGCGAGATAGGAATTGGCGGCCCGAACATCTTTGATGTGTGAGACTTTGAGGCTGCTGAGCGTGCGGTCGCCGCCGAGCCAATCGAAGCAGTGGACGGTGACACCCTTTGGCGAAAACGAGCAGCCGTTGCCTTTGTTTTGCGTGACGACATGGACCTCGTGGCCTTGGCTTGCGACGGCGGCGGCGAAGTCGCGCACGAAAAGACCAGCGGCGGCTTGGCCGTCGATCTCTTTGAGCGGGTACGAGCTTGTGACGATTGCGATCCGCAACGGGTGCCGCCTTCTTCGCTGTAGATGGTTAGTTGTGTTTGCCGAGTACGCGATGAACCGCACGAACGACATCGGTCACATCGCCCTGGGTCATCCCCGCAGATATCGGCAGGCTCACAGTCTGGCGCCCAATGCGCAGGGCGTTTGGCCAATCGTTCGGGTTCCAGCCGAGGCTCTGGTAGAACGGGTGCTCGGCGATCGAAAGATAGTGGACACCCGAGCCAACATTCTCGGCTTGCAACAGACTCAAGAACTCGTCACGCCCAACGCCCGTGCGCTCTTCGTCGATCAAAATCGGAAAGAGGTGCATCGCGTGGCGAACGGTCGCCGCTGGCTGGGCGGGAAGTGTGATCGGCAGATCCGAGAGTTCTGATTGGTAGCGGTCCCAGACCACCTTGCGCGAGCGCCACGATGTGTTGATGCGCGCGAGCTGGTGGATGCCAAGCGAGGCCTGAAGGTCGGTCATGTTGCACTTGAAGCCAAGCTCGTTGACGAAGTAGTGCTTGTAGCCGGCGTCGGAGTAGCGCTTCCATGCGTCTTGGGAGAGGCCGTGGAGGGAAAGACGCTTGACGCGCTTGGCGTCGTCTTCGTTTTTGCAGATGACCATGCCGCCCTCGGCGGTGGTGATGTTCTTTGTTGCGTAAAAACTGAAGCATCCGAAGTCGCCGATGGTCCCGGCCGCTGCGCCTTGGTACTCGCTCTCGACCGCGTGGGCGCAGTCCTCGACGATGCGGAGGTTGTTCTTGCTGGCGATCGCGCCGATCGCGTCCATGTCGCAGGGATAGCCCGCAAAATGAACGGGGATGATCGCGCGGGTTCGATCGGTGATGTGCGCCTCGATCGATGCGGGGTCGATGTTGAGCGTCACCGGATCGATGTCGGCGAGCACGGGCGTTGCGCCGGCGTGGAGAATCGCGTTGACCGTCGCGCAAAATGTCATCGCGGAAGTAATCACCTCATCGCCCGGCTCAAGATCGAGGCACAAGATCGACAGGTGCAGCGCTGAGGTACACGAGTTGACCGCGATGCAGTGCGCCTCGCCGCCCTTGAATTGCTTGAAGTTGTCCTCGAAGCGTGCGACCTTTGGGCCGGTGCCGATCCAGCCCGAACGGAGCGAATCGACGACCTCGTTGATCTCGTCCTCGCCGATGACGGGTGCGCCAAAGACGAGCATTGTCTTGCGCCGGCCGGATTCATCGTGCGTGTCTTCTGGTGTTACCGCTGGTACGACGGCGACTGATTCGACGGGCGCGGTGTGCTGGCGTGAAGCCGTGTCGCGCGCGTGGACGAGGAGTTCTTCGAGATAGATGCGGTGGCGCACGAGCATGTCGCCGAACATGCCCGCGAAGAAGAGCAGCACGCCCAGAACCCCAAACCCTGTTGCGGTTGTCGCCATCCATTGGTAGGGCTTGATGCTGTATCGATACTGGTCTATTCCGCGAGGATCTGGACCGAAGTAGTGAATTGTGAGAAACAATCCTATCAGAATCGCCGGGAGCAACACAACGGCCGAGAGCATGCCGAAGAATCGCCAGGGCTTGTAGTCGCGGTACGAGCTCCAGATGATTTTGCTGGTGTTGATCGCGTAGTTGAAAAGGTTGCTTGCGACGCGGCTCTTGCCGAACTCTCGCTCGCCGCGGATGACGAGTGGGATCTCGACGATGCGCATGTGCTTGAAGGCGAGATTAATGAAGACCTCTTGGGTGTAGGTGAACTTGCCGAGCAGGTTGAGGCTGAGCATGGCTTGGCGGTTGTAGCAGCGCATGCCGCAGGATACATCATAAAAGCGTTGACCAGTGAGCTTTGAGACRAGSCCRCTCATCCGGCGGTTGCCCCACTTCTTGACGCCGGGCATCTCGGGGACTTTGTCCGGGTCTTTGAAACGCGAAGCGGTGGAGAAGTCGGCGCGGTCGGCGACGACCGGTTCGATCAGCTCGGCGAGGTCGGCGGGGTTGAACTGGCCGTCGCTGTCGAGGGTGGCGAGGAAGTCGGCGCCGCTCTGAATCGCGTGTTTGAGCGCGGTCTGGAATGCGGCCCCCACGCCTTGGCGGACGGCGTGGCTCAGGACGATCGCGCCGGCGTCGGTTGCGATTTCTGCGGTGCGATCGGTTGAGCCGTCGTTGACGACGACGATCGTGATCGAACCGATGCCGGGCAGGGATTTGGGGATGTGCTCGATGACATCGCCGATGGTCGCCTGCTCGTTGAGCGCAGGCATGGCGACGATCAGCCTCGGATGGGGGCGTGCCCCGGCTTGGGCGGTGCCGGTTGCCTCGGGTTGGGATGGACTGCTCATAAGAAGATGCTGCTTTCGCCGGGCGGGGCGCACCCAGAACCAGAGATCGGCTCGTCGGCGTGTCCAGACAACTTATACACCGCCAAACCGGCGTTGCCAGCGGAACAGCCCAAGACCCTCGCTCGCGCTTCGGGCTCGTTTTCTCTCCAGATAGGAAGAAGAGGGCGTTGTAAAATAATACAAGGCCCCCTCCGCCTCGCTTTGCTCGGCACTTCCTCCGCCGGGGACGGGGGAGGAGARAGACGAAGACCCCTGTCTGGGATYTGAGAACCTAGGCGGGCATTGTACCTAACAAAACGCTATTCTTATCGGACGCCAGTGAACTTGTGCGTCCGAAGACATAATTATGCAGCTTTTGCGAGGATTACCCTAGAACAGGCGAGTATCTTCGGCTAAATTCATCGCCAGACGGCATGTATGTTCTTTGCCGTGTGTGCGGCCTCGGGATTCTCCGGGGTCGCGGAGTGTGTATCTGGGTTGAGAGATCATGGTTCTGCCATCGAATTCATGGCAGGCCGAAGAATATAGAGGACAAAGACAATGAACAAGATTCTTATGACCGCAATCGTTGCCGGCATCGCTGGCACTGCTTCGGCTGATGTCATCACTGGCTCAAACAACGCCATCCTCGAGTGGGGCATTTCCCCCACCAACGGCAGCGCTGTGACCGCTGGCGCAGCCACCCTGTTCCCATCAGACATCGTTATCGCCAACGGCGCGACCAACATCATCACCGATGTCAATGTCACACTCAAGGTTGGTGCCCACACATGGGCCGACGACATGGAGATCTCGCTCCGCTCGCCTTCGGGCACCATCATCGAGCTCATGCGTGACGCTGGCGGCAACGACAACATCGCTGGCGTCCTCACCTTCGACGACCAGGCTGCTGGCATGATCGCTGACAGCGGCACCGATGTTGACTTCTCCGGCACATTCATGACTTCCATCTACGGTGCCTCGGTCACTTCTACCGCACCAGCTGCCAACGCTGTCGGCCTCGCTGCATTCAACGGTGAAAATGCCAACGGCACTTGGTCGCTCTTCGTCTTCGACGATGCGGGTGGCGACACCGGCGCGTTCACCGATGGCTGGAACATCGAGCTTACCGTCATCCCAGCACCTGCCTCGGCAGTCCTGCTCGGCCTTGGCGGCATCGCTGCGATCCGTCGCCGCCGGTAATCAATCTGACCGCTTCACCGCGGCCAGTTGACAAAGTCAATTTACAGGACCCGTTCTTCGGAGCGGGTCCTGTTGYTTTTGACAACGCAATGCGATCGACTTTGTTCACACACCCATGCCGTGGGATAGCAATCCCACGG
>NVSP01000071.1 GCA_002732755.1 Phycisphaera sp. | reverse complement strand
CCAAAACGTGAAGAAAACACCGCTTCTTAAATCCTATAGCACCGCGAGATACGCCCGGTCGAACCGCTCGACATCCTTGCCCTCGGCATCCTTTTCACCCGGATTCCAGCCGAGCAGGGCGATGTAGTTGATGATGGCTTCGGGCAGGTACCCGGCCCGGCGGAAGTCCTCGACATCGATCTCGGGGAGTTCGACGCCCAGCTTTGCCGCCAGCGCGATGAGCTTATCCTGTGGGAGCTGGACAGATTTGTCCTTTTTCCACTTGGCAAAGACCTTCTCTTCGACTCCCGCATCGTCGGCGGTGATGTCACCCGCTGCTTTGACCGCAGCGCGCACGGCTTTGTCCTTGTCGCGTTTGCTCATCTTGGAGCCATCGAAGTTGAAGATCAGCGGCAGGTGCGCAAACTTTGGGATGCGGTACCCCATCGCCTTGATCATCGCGACATGCCGGGGTGTGTTGCTCAGGTGCTCTTGGCCTCGCACGACATGCGTCACGCCCATGTGCTCGTCATCGACGATGACTGCGAAGTGGTAGGTCGGGAAGCCGTCGCGTTTTTTGATGACGAGGTCGTCGAGTTCTTCGAACGGGAATGTCACCTCGCCCAATATTTCGTCGTGGATAGTCACCGGCTCATGCGACATCTTGAAGCGCAGGGCATGCTCCTCGTTCTTGGCGCGGTTCATCGCCTCATTGTGGTCGTAGTTTTCACTTTGACGATAGATAAATGTCTTCTTCTGCGCCTCGGCTTCTTTGCGCATCGCCATGAGTTCTTCAGGCGTGTCGAACGCGGGGTAGGCGAAGCCTTTGTCCATGAGTTCTTGGAAGCATCGGTCGTAGATGTCTCGGCGTTTGGATTGGTAGAACGACCCGACACCCCGGTCGTCGCCGCCGCAGCCGTGAGCTTCTGGGCCGTCGTCCCAGCAGATCCCGAGCCAGGCGAGGTCGTCGAGAATCCCCGCGGCGGCTGCCTCGCTGGATCGTTTCTGGTCGGTGTCTTCGATGCGCAGGACGAACCTGCCGCCTTGGCCTCGCGCGTAAGCCTCGCAGAACAGGGCGGTTCTGGCGCCGCCGATGTGGAGGTGGCCGGTGGGCGAGGGGGCGAATCTGGTGATTGTGTCAGTCATTGGACAAGGATAGCTCGCCCCGATCGCCCGATTCAGTCGCGGATCTGTCGGGCGATGAGTGTCAGCAGGTGCTCTGGATTTTTATAGGCTCGTCGCTTTGCTTTGAGGAGATGAAAGATCGGCCTGAGCGGGCCGGTCATATACGGGCGCGGGCCGTCTTCTTCGATGAACGCGATCTCGTTCTTTGAGAACCCCGACTTGACGCCTGCGCGTGTGATCTGCTTTGGCGTGTTGCACTTGTACTGCACGGGATAGTGGKACTCATCGACATCGTCTTGCTTGCGGACGATGCGGAGGACCATCTCTTCGATCTTGATGGCTTTGAGAACTTGGGTAATGATCGCAAAGTAGTGCTTGCCGTTTGGTGTCATGAAGTAGTGGATGCCGCCGGGCTTGAGACAGCGGGCCACGGCGGAGAAGTACGCCACGGGGTCTGCGACATGTTCCATGACCATGTASGAGTAGGCAATATCGAAGTGCCCCTCGGGGAGTTTGGCCGTTTCCATCAGCGCATGCTGGTAGTTCGTAAACACGCCGGGCACAGCCTCGATGCCCTCGTCAGGCTCGATCCCCCACAACTCGCCGGCGAAGTGCCCGRCTGCTTTGGTAAACCCGATCTCGATCCCTATACCTTTGCCGCAGCCGACATCGAGCACATTGGCCCGTGTGCCGGTTTCTTTCTCGATCCGCAGGCACTCGTTGAGTATGAGCCTCGTAAAGACAACCCGGCGGTCTCTGGTAAGTTCAAAATTGTACGACTCTTTGAGTTTTTTAAAGCCGACATCATCGTGCGGGCGATTGGGGGCGATGAGCCTCAAAAGCTCTTCCGGGAGGCTGTCAAATCTGTCTTCTGAAGCGTTCGGGCTTTGTTGATGTGCCATATCTGGTATTGGACTCCAGCCGGTTCTGAGTGTCACCGGATCGAGCGTAAGTCTAGTGCGGGCATATAACCCGGATAGTTTGGCCCGGCGTACGAATTTTCGGTCGGTCTTGCACTATACTGAACTGGTTCTGAAATGGGTGCGTCTCTCGGGCGGGCCTCGGCGGGGCGCTCGGTGGGTGCCCGTATCAGACGCCGGACCTGGTTGCGATTGGCGTGCCGATACATCACATGTGTTGGCCGCCCGTGGCCTCCACCATCGCCCGACCCGCCTATCGCGGTTTGGGCGAAGGCCCGCAGGCGACCCCGAAAGGAGGGCCGCTGCCGTGGCCACTGAACGACTGCCCGCTGAAATCCGAAACATCGCTCTTGTAGGACACAGCGGGTCTGGAAAGACCACCCTGACCGAGCGTTTGTTATTTTCAGCGGGCGCCATCCAGCGGATGGGCAGCATCGAAGACAAGAACACCGTCACCGACTGGTCCGAAGAAGAGCAACGCCACCAGCATTCGCTGGGCCAGGTCATGGTCCACTTCGATGTCAAGAGCCACATGACCGACAAAGCGGTCGTTGTGAACATGCTCGATACACCCGGGCTTTCCGACTTCATGGGCCACGCCATCGCGGCGCTGCCCGGGGTCGAAACGGCGATGGTTGTCATCGACGCGAGCAAGGGGATCGAAACGGTCACACGCCGGATGTTTAAGGTCGCGACCGACCGGAACCTGCCGCGCGCAATCGTGGTCAACAAGATCGACGAGGACAACCTTGATCTGGTTGGGCTGGTCGAACAGATCCGCACGGCATTCGGCTCGGAGTGTTTGCCGATTAACCTGCCGACCGCCGGTGGCAAGGATGTTGTCAATGTATTCGAGGCGGCCCGCACCGAGGGCGAGCCGCCCGTCTTTAGCTCGGTCGAAGAAGCACATCAGCAGATCCAGGAGCAGGTCGTCGAGGTGGATGAATCGCTCACCGAAACCTACTTCGAGGGCGAGGAACTCGATCCCAAAAAACTCCACGCGGCGTTTGAGCAATGCCTGCGTGAAGGGCATCTTGTGCCGATCTGCTTTGTCAGCGCCAAGACCGGCGCAGGCATCGAAGACCTCAAGCATGTCATCGTTGACTACATGCCAAGCCCGCTCGAGGGCAACCCAAGGCCCTTTGTCACCGAAGACGACGAGGGAACAGAAACGGCTTACAGCTACGAGCCTGACGCGAACAAGCCGCTCTTGGCGCATGTGTTCAAGGTCGCGAGCGATCGGCACATCGGCAAGCTCGGCGTATTCCGCGTCCACCAAGGGACGATCAAAGCCAAGGACGAGGTGTACATCGGTTCAAACAAGAAGCCGGTGCGGATCGCGCACCTGTACAAGCGGCAGGGCAAAGAGAACATCGAGGTCGAGTCGCTCGGGCCGGGCGATATCGGAGCGGTCGCCAAGATCGATGACATCCACTTTGGGTCCGTGCTCCACAGCGACCACGATGCGGATCGGGTACACCTCAAAAAACTCCCGCTGCCAAAGCCCATGTACGGCTTAGCCGTCAAACTCAAGAACCACAAGGACGAGTCGAAGTTCGCCCCCGCGACGCACAAGCTCATGGAAGAGGACCCCTGTCTCGTCGTCGAGCGGATCGCGGCGACGGGCCAGACCGTGATGCGCGGGCTGGGCGAGCTTCACCTACGCGTCGTCGAAGAAAAACTCAAAGAGCAGTACGGCGTTGAGATCGAAACATCGGTCCCCAGGATCGCGTTCAAGGAATCAATCAGCTGCAAAGCAGACGGGCACCACCGGCACAAGAAACAGTCGGGCGGCTCGGGCGAGTTCGGCGAGGTGTACCTGCGGGTGGCGCCTCTGTCGGTGGACGACCCGAGCAGCAACGAGCCCGCGTTTGAGTTCGTCAACGCGACCGTCGGCGGGTCGATCCCCAAGCAGTTCCTGCCCGCGATCGAGAAGGGGGTCCGCCAGGTGCTCAAGCACGGCGCGGTCGCCGGCTATCCGATGACTGGCATCAGGGTCGAGGTGTACGACGGCAAGTTCCACGCGGTGGACTCGAAAGAGGTCGCGTTCATGAAAGCCGGTAAACGCGCATTCATCGACGCGGTGCAAAAGGCCAAACCGATCCTGCTCGAACCGTTTGTGCATCTTGAGGTCACGATCCCAAGCTCGTACATGGGCGATATCGCAAGCGATCTCTCGACCAAACGCGGGCGCGTCGAAGACACGGACATGATCGGCGCTGACACGGTGATCGTGCGGGCGCAGGCGCCGCTGTCGGAACTGCAAAACTATTCGACGCAGCTCAAGAGCATCACCGCGGGCGCGGGGACATACACGATGGACTTTAGCCATTCGGAGCAAACGCCCCCCAGCGTGCAGGCGGCGGTGATCGCCGAGTTCACGGGTCACGGCGAAGACGACTGAGCCTGATTCGGAGCCCATCTCATGTGAAAGCGTGCCCCGCCGGGCGAAACCGGCGGGGCTTTTCTTTATAGTTGTTGCGGCAAATCACAACCTGATAATCCAAAACGGACGCTGCGATAGGCGCACACGGTCGAGCGTTGCCAAACCGGATACACTTTGTGCGAGGACGAAACCGAGATGGACCGCATCAACTTCACACAGCCGCCCGCTGCCCAGCCAAAGCTGGTGTCGGTGCGCGAGCCCAAGCTGATGGACCCATCGGCGAGTCTGCGGATCGCAGACCGCAAGGACTCGGTTGAGTTGTCGAGTCTTTCGACCAAGTCGGCAGCCGCCGAGAGCATGGAACGGCTCATCGCGGCACGGGTCACCCAGCCAGTGGCAACCCCGGCACCGGTTGAAACCAAGACAGCAGTTGCCAGCAGCGCCATCCGCTTCTACACGAACCCGACCGATCAGAACACGGCGGCGACGATGGGCGCGGGTTCCAAGCTCGATGTGCTTGCCTAGGCCGCGGCTTACTTTTATTAGACCTGATACGCTGTGCGCGTGAAGATCAAACGACCAAACCCATCCGATGTCGCTGGCAACTGGCGGCTCGATCCTGACACCGTGTTCCTCAACCACGGCTCATTTGGCGCGTGCCCGGCGAGCGTCACCCTGGCGCAGCAAACACACCGCGGCCGGATGGAACGCGAGCCGGTGCGTTTTTTCAGTCATGATATTTTTGGGATGCTCGACCGCAGCCGACGCGCGATCAGTTCGCTCATCGGCGGGCAACCCGAGGACTATGTGTTCATGCCAAACGCGACGCAGGCTGTCGCGGCGATCATGGATAATGTGGCGCAAGGCATCGGGCTTGCGGGCAAGAAGCCGCTGGGGCCGGGCGATGAGATCCTGATCAACACGCACGAATACCCGGCGTGCCAGAACATCATCCGGCGGGTCGCCGAGCGCGTGGGTGCAACAGTCGTGAGCGCCGAGATGCCCTGGCTTGACCAGACCGAACCAACAACCGCCGACCGGTTGTACGACATCATCATGGGCTCTGTCACCGAGCGCACCCGGCTGTGCATGTTCAGTCTTATCACCAGCCCGACAGCGATGGCGCTGCCTGCCAAACGGCTCATCACGGACCTACGCAAACGCGGCATCGCAACGCTGCTCGATGCAGCGCACGGCCCGGGCGMGCTCGAACTGGATGTTGCTGATCTTGGTGCAGGCTTTACAACCTCCAATTGCCACAAGTGGCTCTGCGCGCCAAAGGGTGCTGCGATCTTGCATGTGAGGCCCGAGCATCAAGACGGCTTCCGGCCGCTCGCGCTCTCAATCTTTGCAAACGCGCCCGCGGGGACACTCAACCGGAGCAAGTTCAACCTCGAGTTCGACTATGTCGGCACCGATGATCCGACCGCGAGGCTCACGATCGCCGACGCGTGCGAGCTTGTGCCCATCGCAGCCGATCGCAGTTGGAGCGAGATCATCGCGCACAACAACGACCTTGTGAAACGCGGCCGGGATGTGCTGCTGGCAAAGCTSGGCACACAGARACCCGTGGCGGATGMGTGCATCGGGCCGATCGCRRCYKTGCCKYTGCCCGATGTTCCRAAGRACAAATACGAAGCGGTCATGAATCAACCGACGATCTATGCGTGTGCGCTGCAAGATGCGCTCGTTGAAAGGCATGGCGTGCAGGTGCCGGTGTGGGTGCCGAGTGCGTACATGCGAAAGCCGTTTGACGGGAAGCGGTTTATCCGGCTGAGCGCACAGGTGTACAACTCGATCGAGCAGTACGAGTATCTCGCGGATGCGGTTATCGAAGAGCTTGAACGGGAAGCAAAGCTGTAAAAAATGAGCCCGAAGCGCAAGCGAGGGTACAACTACAAATCAATACAAAGTCCCTCGCTTGCGCTTCGGGCTCGTTATGAAATTTACAAGCCGTAGACCGGGTAGAGCTTGTCTTTGAGGTACGACACGAGCGGCTCGTTGCTGAGCGGTTTGCCGGTGGCTCTTTCGCAGAGCTGCGCCGGGGTGTAGCGCCGGCCGTGCTGGTGGACATTGGTGCGGAACCACGCGAGCAGCGGCTCGAAGTTGCCCGCGGCGATCTGGTTGTCGAGGTCCGCGTTCTCGCTGCGGACCTGCGCCCAGAACTGCGCGGCATAGAGATTGCCGAGCGTGTATGTCGGGAAATAACCGATCAGGCCGAACGACCAGTGGACATCTTGCAGCACGCCTTCTTTGTCGCTCGGGACATCGAGGCCCATGTATGTTTTGTACGCGTCGTTCCACGCGGCGGGCAGGTCGGCGGTGCTCAGGTCGCCCGACAGGATTGCGCGCTCAAGCTCGAACCGGATCATGATGTGCAGGTTGTATGTGCCCTCGTCCGCCTCGACGCGGATGAGCGAAGGCTCGGCGGTGGTGACGGCGGCTGCCATTGTCTCGGGGGTCTGGTCGCCCATCACCTCGCCGAAGAACTCTTTGGCGTGCGGAAGTGCCCATTTCCAGAACGGCAAGCTGCACCCGACGGCGTTCTCCCAGAGCCGACTCTGGCTCTCGTGTATGCCCAGGCTGACCGCTTCGCCGCAAGGCATCCCGATCTGGTGCGGGCCGCTCTGGCCGTGCGATTGTCCGAGCGGGAGTCCTTGTTCGTAGAGGCCGTGGCCCATCTCGTGCATGATGCCGTAGAGCGAATCGGTCCAGCTTGATTCGCGGTAGCGCGTGGTCATGCGGGTGTCGCCCGGGCCGACGCCTTCGCAGAACGGGTGCGTGGTGATGTCGAGTCTGCCGCGCGAGAAATCAAAGCCGCAAGACTTGGCGACGAACCGCCCGAATGCCTCTTGCTTTGCGGGCGTGATGGGCCGGTTCAGGACTGCTTTGCTCGGGGCCTTGCCGTTCTCGGCGATGTTGAGCACGAGGTCAGAAATTTCTTTTTTCAGCGGCGTGAAGATCGCTTCGATCTCACTCGCCTTGGCGTTGGGTTCGTATTCGTCGATCAGCGCATCGTAGAGTTCGCCATGTCCATCGGAGAGGCACTTTGCTTTTTCGCGGGTGAGGTCGAGCACCTTGTCCAGCCAAGGCTTGAAGGCTGCAAAGTCCGACTGCTCGCGCGCATCCTTCCACGCGTGCTGTGCCCGGCTTGTTGCTTCTGCGAGTGCGGACACAAGCTCGGCGGGGATCTTGGTGCGCTTGTCGTAGTCGCGGCGCATCTCACGGATGTTGGCGGCTTCTTGTGTGTCGCCCTGGCTCAACGATGTGTCGGCGGTGCAAGCGCCGATGAGGTCGCCAAGCTTTGGGTCGGTGAGCATCTCGTGCTGGATGCCAGCCATGAGCGCGACCTGTTCGGCACGGGCATCGGCGCCGCCGCCGGGCATGTAGGTTTCTTGATCCCAGCCGAGCAAAGCCGCGACGGACTTGAGATGCGAAGCCTTCTTGGCGTGGTCGGCGAGTTTGATGTAGTGGTCCGGGTGGGTGCTCAATTCAAGACTCCTCTGATTACTGGCTTCTGGTTTAGTGGCGTGATCGTAGTTCTTGGCGGGCGTTCTGGAGCGCGATCAGGCTGTAGGCGGTCACGAGCACCGGGTCCGCTTCCATCCATCGCTCATCGACGATCTCAAACGAGCCGTCGTCCTGCTGGAGTTCTTCGAGTTTGGTGACCAGATCCTGGGCCCAGTCCCTGCGGAACATCATGTCTTCTTTCAGCACGCTGACATACTGCTCACCCCACGCGTTCATGGCTCTGCCAAAGACGAGGATGAAGTAGTAGTAGCCCTCGGTGCCGATGCCGGGGTTCTCGTCGAGCGAGTAGTTCTGTGCGATCCATGCGCGGACAGCGATCACGCGTGGATCAGATTGTTCAAGGTTTGCAAACGCGTAGCTTTTGAAGCCGGCGTAGGTCATCGAGCCGTACGCGCGGAGGCGGCTGGCGGTTGTGCCATCGGAGAACGATTCTTCGATCATCCCCGCTTTGGATTCACCGATGCCGAGTTCGTGTTCTTCTGCCGACGGGCTGGTCGCGTAGATGAAGCCGCCTTGTCTTGAACCCTCGGCGTAGGGCATCGTGTTGGTACTGGCGTTCATCTGTGTGCGCTCGAGAAAGACGAGTGCTCGCTGGACGGCGGGGTCGTCGCCGGGCACACCCGCGTCTTCGAGTCCTTGGAGCCAGAATGTGAGGTTTGAGTTGTCTGGTCTGCCGTGCTTGCCGTAGCCCACGCCGCCAAAGAACGGGTGTTCGCGTGCGACGGGCTTGGCCTCGTCCTGCATCGCTGCGGGGAGGCTGGCGCTGCTGCCCCACTGCAACTCGCGCAAGAACGCGACGGCTGGCTCGACGCCAACTTCAGCTTCTGGCATCTCGCCCCTTGCCAGGGCGATGGCGGAGAGACAAATCGAGGTGTTGTAGCTTGCGAGGATGCGGTCGTAGATCCCGCCGTCGTCTTGGCGGAAGCTGAGGATGTACGACAAGCCTTCTGCAACATGTGTGTCGGTCGCGTCGATGTCTGGGTCAAGCAACATGCCGGTGACGACGAGGCCGGTGATCGCGGGGAAGTTTGGCCCTTCTTCGCGGTGTGACCAGCCGCCGGATTCGTGCTGCTGGGATTGCAGGTACTCGATTGCGCGGTCGGCGACTTTCTGGGCGCGTGCATCCAGATCGCTCTGCGCCGCTGCCGCGAGTGACAAGGCTGTTGTCAGGATGGTTGTCAGGATTCGTTTCATCGCGAGGCCTCCTGCTGCTGTGTACCGGGCTTGTTTGCCGCCCGCTGCTCGTGGTCGAGAATGACCACGCACGCGGTGATTGCTGCCATTTCGATCCGCAGCACATTGGCGCCAAACGAGCAGACCCGTGCGCCGGATTCTTTGAGTTGCGACAACTCGTTTGGAGCCCAGCCGCCCTCTGGGCCGACAGCGAGCAGGATCATCTCGTCGCCGCTCGCCTCGTACCGTTTGCCCGATGCGTCGGCGACGACGACGGGGATGTCGGATGCGAGCAGGTCATTGAGCGTGGTCCGGGGCGTGATCTCCATGAGCCATGCCCTGCCGCACTGCTTGGCGGATTCTTCGACGACGCGTTCCATCCGCATCAACTTGCCTTCGCGCGGATCGACCACGGCGTGTTCGGTGATCAACGGCCCCCACCCACTGGCACCGACCTGGCTGAGCCCCTCGATCAGCGCCTCGAGCTTTGGGCCACGCGGGACAGCGCTTCGGACCAAGATCTGAGGCCTGACCGGCTCGGCTCGGCTGATGGCATCGATCTGAAGATTCACCGCCCAGCCGTCGCGTTTGCCGAGTTTCTCTGTGCCGGTCACGGTCGCTTTGGCGAGCATCCCCGAGCCGTCGATGAGTTCGACGCGGTAGCCCATGCCGAGTCTTTTGACGCGGAGGGCGTGTCGGGCTTCCTCGCCGACGATCTGGACGCTGTCGCCGGGGGATGGGGTGATGCCGTCGTGTTGGTAAAAAATTCTGTGCATGTGGATCGAGGCTAGGGTGCAAATCTGCGCGAAGAGGTCCGGTATCCCTTGAGTGGACCAAGGCTTTGACCGATCATGGGGCCGAGGCCAGCCCCAAAATGCCAGATCAAGACCCAAACAACCAAGGCAAGAATCTCAACAAGCGGATCGAGGAGCTTGTCTCTGAGATGGACGAGGCGACCGAGAAGCTCTCGAAGCAGATCGACGATGCCGCGTTGTCTGATGAGGAATTCGATCTCCAGGCGGAGATCGGGTCTGCGGTGACCCCCGAAGATGTAGCCGCCGCGAGCGCCGAGAAACTTGCTGGAGAAGCAAACCCGGCACCCGAAGCCGAGAGCGAACCCACCGAGCCGGAATCTTCTAAAGAAGACGAGACAGCGCCTGAAAACGAAACAACAGAAGCGCCGGCTGAAACACTGGACGCTCAGATCGAAGACATGCTGGAGGACGCCGGGAGTTCCGGCGATGATGCAGAGCCAGCAGAATCTCTGCCGCGCAGCGCGGTTGATGCCGTCGATGCGGAACTGGCGGGCCTCGCCGAGGAGATGCTCGATGGCGACTTTGATGATGCCGAAGATGTGATCGAACAAGGCATCGAGCCTGCGCCGAAACAGCCAGCAGCAAGCAACGAAGATGCCGAGAGCAAAGCAGAGGATGATGCGGAAGATCCGGCTTCAACCGAAGTAGAAAATCCCAAAGCCGAGGCCGCCGACGAGCACGATGATCTTCTCGATGGCGACTTTGATGATGCGGAAGATGTCATCGAAAAAGGAATCGAAACAGAAATTAAGAAGCCCGCTGCCGAAGCGGAGACTGAGGCTTCTGAACCAGAGGCCGCCGAGG
>NVSP01000070.1 GCA_002732755.1 Phycisphaera sp. | reverse complement strand
GACCAAGACATTTATCAAGATGACCGGGCCGTTCTCGCTTGTGGGCGATCACCTTCCGATGTTTGAGAACATGATCCGTGGGATTCAGAAAAAATAAGCTCTGTCAATAGATCTGATTCTGACGAGCCCCTTCCGCGAGGAAGGGGGCAAAGCCCGTTGGACTGTGGCTCCCTCGCTCACGCGAAGGGCTCGTTAAGATTCATGAAACAGAGCCCAGGCGTTACGCAGCGGCTTCGCCCGCGACCATTTTGTCGTACCAGTCTCGGCGTTTTGAATCACCCAAGACCGAGTAGGCCTTGGCGATTGTGTCGAATTTTTCAGCAGCATCTGGTGCGTCGTTGTGGTCCGGGTGGTGCAGATGCGCGAGCTTGCGGTAGGCGGATTTGATTTCGCTGTGCTCGGCTTGTGCTGATACGCCGAGCACGCCGTAAAGGTCTTCAAAGTTGATGAATGCCTGGGGGCGATCGGGCTGGGCAGACTTCTCAGTCTTTGGTTGGCTTGGCTCTTGTGCCGGTGGTTCGCCGGAGATGGGTGCCTTGCCGCCGGCGAAGCCGTATTGCCCGAGTTGCCGAAGCGCAAACCCAACGCCCGGTCTTGGGTCGACGATCTGGAAGCCGGCTTCATAAACCGCGGGYAACCAGCAGGTTCGGCGGACCCATTGCACGCGGGCCTTGATCGTGATCTGCTTCTCAGCGGTCCGAACTTGAAGCTCGTGGATATCGCCTTTGCTGATCCTCATTTTTTTACGAGATGACAGCCTGAATCCGGTTTCAGAGACATCGCGCACGGTGCCAATCTTGCACTCGAGCGTATTGGTGGCGTACCGCTGGGCGCGGCGTGGCATCTGAGGCCGCTGAGATGTCTTTCGAGAACCTAACCCCATAACCGGGTTCTTCGGCATCGTGAGTCTGGATCTTGATGTCTGATCTTGGAAACCACCCCGAAACGGGCAGAGCCATGAGATCCGATTAGCGAACGCCGAGGAGCTCGATCTCGAAGATGAGGTCAGCCTTTGGCGGGATGGAGGGCGGCGAGCCGTGGAGGCCGTAGCCGAGGGCGAAAGGCACGGTGAGCGTGCGCTTGCCGCCGACTTTCATGCCCGGGATACCTTCTTGCCACCCCTTAATTAGGTTGCCAAGCGGGAATTCGATGGGTTGCCCCCTGCCGTAGGAGGAGTCGAACTCGGTGCCGTCCATGAGCGTGCCCCGGTAGTGGACCTTGACGGTCGCGCCCGCGGGGCATTCCATGCCTTCGCCGACAGTGGTGTCCTCTATCTTGAGTTCTGAAACAGCCTGACTCATTGTCATCCCCTCTTGAGGAAAGAAGCCGCAATGGCCTTTCCCCTCGAATACACTAAGATTTCACATATAGACACGGACTCCCCAGAGGCCACATTTTTGCGGCGTATACCGTAAAGTCGAGCATTGGCACATAAATTACGCAGCTTTTGTCCCAGTAGAGGCCCTGAACGCAAGTTTGCCCTACAAAAACCATCCACAAATATTTGCCACGAGCAAAATTCTGTAAGCCAAGGACAACCATGAACACCATCAATCGCCGTCGTTTTCTTGCTGCCTCTTCTCTGACCGCGCTGGCCGCTGCTGCCGGAAAGACCTCGGCCTCGGTTTCACTCGAACCGGGTGACGGGCATCGTGGCCCTTTGACGATCGCCTCTGGCAACGGCATGCGGGCGGTCGAACGGGCGTGGGAGCTGCTCAAAGAAGGCCGAGACACCGCCGAGGCGATCGTCGCGGGTGTTCGGATCGTTGAAGAAGATCCAAACGACATGTCCGTCGGCTTTGGGGGCTTGCCCAACGAGCGGGGCGTGGTGCAGCTCGACTCATCCGTCATGCACGGCCCGACGCACAAAGCTGGCTGTGTTGCCTGTATCGAGAACATCAAAACCCCGGCCWCGGTCGCGCTGGAGGTTCTGCGCCGGACCGATCATGTCATGCTCGTGGGCAAGGGCGCGACCGAGTTTGCGGTGGCGATGGGGTTCAAAGAAGAAAACCTGCTGACCGACCGTGCGCGCCAGGCGTGGATGCGCTGGAAAGCAAACCATGGACCGAATGATGATTGGCTCAATCCTGAACAAATGGACTGGGGGTTTGACGCCGACGGCCACGGCACGCACACGGCGATCGCTGCCCTCGATGACACCCCGATCCCGCACACCACGGGCACGATCCATTGCTCGGCGCTCAACGCCAAGGGCGAGCTGTCGGGGTGTACAACAACGAGCGGGCTTTCGTACAAAATCCCGGGCAGAGTGGGCGATTCACCGATTATCGGCGCGGGCATGTTCGCCGACAACGAGATCGGGTGCGCTGGCGCAACGGGTCGCGGCGAGGCTGTGATTCAGAACTGCGGCTCGTTCCTTGCGGTTCAGTTTATGGACCAAGGCATGAGCCCAACCGAGGCGTGTACGGCGGTGCTCAAGCGGATTGCGGATCGGACGAAGCAGCATCGGTTGCTCAACGACAAGGGCGAGCCGAACTACCAGGTGACGATGTACGCGATGCGGAAAGACGGTGCGTTTGGTTCGGCGTGCATRARRCNCNRRKYSSRACCYTMRCCSTAWSCSWMRMCSWARSCMCCYGGCGGCTGCCTTCGGTGCCGCTGTTTGGCTAGTCCACCAACCACCAGCGCCACCCGACCCACGCAGCGGGCTTGCACCCGCTCTGAGAGCACCTGCTCTCCTCTTCTTTATATTCACACAGCAATACCAAACAGAGCGACATGCTCTGCGAGTGACTTTCTGTCCCCACGATTCGATGCTTGCTCGCCGGTTCCCAATCCTGATCCCGGCTGCACTCTTGGGTACGCAGGAATCTGGGCGACGGTTGCATGGGCTGCTCGGTTGCCGGGCGGGATGTGATTGTCGGTGTTGACTCTGGTCGGTAGTGTGTTATGCTGAGCCTGCAACAGGTGCCCCGAATGTGTTGAGTGGGGTGAAAAGGGAAGTGCGGTGAAAAGCCGCCGCGGACGCGCCGCCGTAATGGGTGATATCCGCAGAACCGATTGGTGCCACTGCTTCTATAGAGAGGCGGGAAGGCAGGTTCTGCGAAGCCCTGAGCCGGAAGACCTGCCTGGAGCATTTTCGTTTGACGGCCCTCGCGATATGGGCGTCGGCGGTCGCTCTGCGCGTGCTTCCCGCGACAGTGCCCCACCGACAAGAACCCTCGCGAAGGCCAAGACCATTGGCCCGGAGCCATGCCGCGCGAATCGGCATGAACCGCGAGAGAGACATGACAAAGACACGGACAGGAATCATCGGAACACTCGCTGCCTCGGCGGCGATTGCGATCGCACCAGAGGTGCGCGCTGACATCACGACCACGCCGTACCAACTCGTCGGAACCTACACACTGCCCGGCAGCACGTTCGACGTGATGGGCGACGGCAAACTCATCGGCATCGCCGGCGACGGCACAGTCTCGATCCAAGACTCGATCAACGCCTCGACCTATACCGCTGTCGGATCGATCGGGCAGGTCAACTCCAGCGGCTTTGCGCCCGCGTTCGTTTCGATCAGCCCCGACGGCTCGACGCTGGCGGTCGGGAACAACGAGTTCAACGCGGGCAACGCGGTGCTTTTCTTTGACACCGCAGCCGCCACGACCGGCGTCGCCTCGGCGACATCTAGCATCGTGACGCCAAACTTCACCGCCGACTGGAGCGGGAATAACTCGATCTATGTCACCGGTGCCGACGCGAGCACATTTGATTMKRTYRKYRMYYKWCYYGMWYKYKSWKSRKGMMCMTCAAMCACSKWMWKCRCRMYSGYTGKCKSATTCAGCGGCGGCGTTGCTGTGTACAACGGTGGCGTGTACGCGGGCGAGGGCGACACGGGCGATGTGTACCGGTTCGACCTTGCAACCCTTGATGCTGCGACCACACCAACACTGATTGGCTCGGGCTCGTTTGTGACATCGCACTCCAGCGCCGGGTCGATCGACTTTGACGACTCGGGCAACATCATCATCGCTGGCGGCATGTTTGACTTTGGAACCGGGGGTTTCACCGGGTCCGCCGCTGTGATCAACCCTGTGACGCAGGCGAGTCAGATTTTTATACCATCAGGAACTGACTCGTTTTATGGATCTTTTTTCAATGATGTGACGGGGCAACTCGTCGTGACCGCCGACGGCACAGCGTATGTGTTTGCTGTGCCTTCACCCACCACCGCAGCGCCGATGCTCGTGGCTCTTGCCGCTTGGCGTCGTCGTCGTACCCGCTAGAGGAGAGAAGGTCTAACGACCTGGAGAGTGGTTCGCAATGTGTAAGAGCAACTATGTGTGTGTGTTCTTTCTCGCCGGGGCTGGCGCGGTGGCAGCCCCGGCGGTGCGGGCCGATGAGTTTGCRACCAAGGTAATCGACTACTCGCCGGCGGCGGGTCAGTTTGTAAACAACCCCGCTTTCAATGACCCAAAACGAGCGCTCGGCGCGCCGATCGGTGGCGGCACCATCAACCCGAGCAACGATTCCCTTGTCACCCTCGGCGGCTTTGGCGGATCGATCACACTCGAGTTTGACCACACTGTTCTTGACCACGCCGACAACCCGCACGGGATGGACGCGATTGTGTTCGGCAACGCGTTTCACACCGGGGGCGACCCGGAGCGTCGGTGGGCCGAGGCGGCACTTATCGAGATTTCATTTGATGCCAATAAAAACAATCTAGCAGATGACGCGTGGTACACGATCCCGGGTTCGTCGCTCTCGGCTCCGGTGATGCTCCCTCTGCCGAGCGAGTTTAACGGACCCGTTGTTGTCAGCGACCCAATCGCCGGGCCGGGCAAGGAGTCGTACTGGGGCTACGCGGACATGTCGCCGACCCTGATTTTGGGTGATACGGACGCAGATAATGTTGTTGATGATGCAAACACTTTGGCCGAGAATTTCTACACCGTGCCGGACGATCCACAGGTTCTTGGCATCGACGCAGGCTCTGGCGGGGGCGATGCGTTCGACATTGCATGGGCGATAGACCCCGTCACAGGCGCGCCTGCGAACTTACCAGGTTTTGATTTCATTCGGATTACGACAGCGGTCGATATGACCAACGGGATCTTTGGCGAAGTCTCCGCCGAGATCGACGCGGTTGCGGATGTGCGTGCAATTGTTGCTAAATGCCATGCAGATGTGAACGGGGATGGGATGCTCTCGCCGACTGACTTTACAGCTTGGCTCGCTGCGTACCAGAACATGGACCCCGCTGCGGACCAGAACGGCGACGGCTTGATTTCACCAACCGACTTTACAGCGTGGCTTGCCAACTTTGCTGCTGGATGTTATTTCTAAATGAAACGCAGCGCCTTTACATTGATTGAACTGCTGGTGGTCATCGCGATCATCGCGCTGCTTGTTGGTCTGCTGCTGCCCACGCTTGGGCGCGCACTAGCCACAGGTCAGCAGCTCGTGTGCTCGTCGAACGCGAGGCAGTTGCAACTTGCAAACGCGAGCTTTGCGCTAGACCACAACGAGAAGTATGTGCCGGGGGCGATGGATTTCATCGGGAATCTTTCGCGTTGGCACGGCTCGCGCGACAACGCATCGGAAGCGTTCACGCCCGAGGGTGCCCCGCTGCACGATTATCTCGGCGAGAACGCTGGCACTTCAAAGTCGATCAGATCATGCCCAACATTTGAGCGTGTGATCGCGGTCAACAAGACGGGCAACCAGAGGACGAGCGCCTTTGAGCGCTCGGCGGGTGGGTACGGGTACAACAACGCGTTTGTCGGCACGGTGCGGGCGCGCGTCGGAACGCGCAGCGAGAACAAATGGGCGGTTGTCAGCGACAAAACCGGCTCGCCCGAGTATCTCTTCACCCGGCCTAGCGAGACGGTGGCGTTCTCAGATTCGGCATTCACGGGCGGCCAAAGCGTGGGCGGGTTGATCGAATACAGCTTTGTTGAGCCGCGTTTCTTACCTGCTTTCGGATTGACGGCCCGCKCGGATCCGTCGATGCACTTTCGCCATCGGGGCGCTGCCAACATTGCGCATCTCGACGGGCATGTCTCTGGTGAATCACAGACCTTCACATGGGCGAGCGGGTTTTATGCGGAATCGCCCGAGTCGGCACAACTGGGCTGGCATGGCGCAGACGATTCCAACGCCGGCTATGGGTACAGGTGAGCGATGGCCGTTGATCGATGTGTGTGCCACGAGGTTTCGTTCACCGAACTCAAAGAGCTTGCGCGCAGCGCCGGCTGCACACTGGAAGAACTCAGAGACAAGACCGACTGCTGCACAGGTTGCGGCATGTGCGAGCCGTATGTCAGGCTGATGCTCAAGACTGGGCTAACAAGTTTTGAGCCGATGCTCCCAGACCAGATCGAGCAAGTKTTGCTTCGCCGAGACGCCCCAGAGCAGAGTTCTTGATGACATAAAAAAGCCGGGCCGCGTGTGCAGCCCGGCTTGGTGGGTTGTATGCGAACCGGTTTAGCCCTCGGTGCTTGTCTCAGTTGCCTCGACGATGGTGACATCGCGGACCTCGACATGCGGAACACCTATCGCGTCGTTGCGATCGGCGCCGAGCGCTTCGGCTGCCTCGGCAGCGCCAGCGAGCATGCTCATGTCGTCGTCGTAGTCGGGCTCTGGCATCTCACCAATGGTTCTGATACTCAATCTTTGATGAGCGGAGAAGCCTGTTCCAGCGGGGATCAGGTGACCCAGCAGCACGTTTTCCTTAAGCCCGATGAGCGTGTCGACCGCACCCTTGAGCGATGCCTCGGTGAGCACTTTGGTGGTTTCCTGGAAGGAAGCGCCGGAGAGGAAACTTTCACTCTGGAGCGAGGCCTTGGTGATGCCCAGAAGAAGTGTCCGCCCCGATGCCGGGCGGGCCTTCTTGGTCTTGGCGATCTCCTTGCCCTCGGCTTCGGCCTTGGCATTGGCCTCTTTGACCTCGTCGCGGTCGATGAGCGCCCCCACCGGCAGGTCCGTGTCGCCCGATTCCATGATCTTGAGCGACTTGGAGACGCGTAAGTTGGCCTGCTTGAAGTGGAAACGGTCGAGCACATCCTGCGGGAGAAGCCCAGTGTCCCCGGGGCTTTCAATTTTCACCTTTCGAAGCATTTGCGAAAGAATCAACTCGATGTGCTTATCGTTGATGGTCACGCCCTGCGCACGGTACACGTTTTGGACCTCGTCGAGCATGTACGCCCAGAGCGATTCTTCGCCCTTAATCCGAAGGATGTCGTGGGGCACGAGCGGGCCTTCGGTGAGTGGATCGCCCGCGTGAACTGTGTCCCCCGTGTGCACCAGCAACGGCTTGTCGTTAGGAACATGATGGTCCTTTTCGATGCCCGAGTCGGACACGATGCGGATGGTCATCTTGCCCTTGCGCTTATCGGAGTGCAACTCGATGCGGCCCGAGATCTCCGCCATGACGGCTGGATCCTTGGGCTTGCGTGCCTCGAAGATCTCGGTGACGCGGGGCAGACCACCGACGATGTCCTGCGAGCCTGCTGCTAGACGCGGCTGGCGTGCGAGCATGTGGCCGGCCTCGATGACATCGCCGTCTTTGACTTCGATTCGAGCCTTGGCGGGCAGGTAGTGGAAGTCGAGGATTGCGCCGTCGGCATCGACGATATTGATCTGCGGATGCAGGTCGCCCTTGTGCTCGATAACCGTGAGCGCTTTCTGATCGCGGCCGGCGTCTTCTTCGCGGACGGTCTCGCCCATCTCGATATCGACGAACTGGACCACGCCTCCTTTTTCGGCCAAAATCGGAACACGATGAGGGTCCCACATGACGAGGATCTGGCCAACCTTGGCATCGCTGCCCGCCTCGACCTGGATGTATGCGCCGTAGGGGATCTTGGATTTCTCGAGGTCGTGGCCGTCCTTGTCGATGACCGCGATCTCGGCGTTGCGTTTGAGCACGGTCCAGACCTGGTTGCCGTCGACATCAATCGTCTTGACCTCGTTACAGTCGCGGAGTTCGACCTTACCGGCAGAGACTGCGCGGTACTCGCTCTCGGCGACGGTACGCGTACCGATGCCGCCCGTGTGGAATGTCCGCATCGTCAGTTGCGTGCCCGGCTCGCCGATGGACTGGGCGGCGATGATGCCGACGGCCAGGCCCGGTTCGACGAGCTTACCTGTGGACATGTCCATGCCGTAGTCGAGCGCGGAGCACCCGGTTCGGCTCTCACTGGTGAGCGCCGAGCGGACAACGACCGAGTCGATGCCGAGGTCTTCGACCCGCTGGGCGGTGTCTGGCATGATCATCTCGTTAGCGGCGAGCACGACTTCTCCGGTTGCGGGGTTGGCGATTTCGTGAACACTCACACGGCCGACGAGCTGGTCGCTGAGCGCAACATCGATCTGTTCGCCCTTGTAGACGGCGCGTTTGACGATGCCACGCTTTGAGCCGCAGTCGTGCTCACCGATGATGACGGATTGTGCCACATCGCAGAGCTTACGCGTGAGGTAACCGGAGTCGGCGGTCTTGAGCGCGGTGTCAGCCAGGCCCTTTCGTGCACCGTGTGTTGACGAGAAGTACTCGAGGATGTTGAGGCCTTCACGGAAGTTGGCCCGGATGGGTGTCTCGATGATTTCGCCCGAGGGCTTGGCCATCAGACCACGCATGCCGGCGAGTTGCTGCATCTGGCTGACATTGCCGCGGGCACCCGAGTCCATCATGAGGTAGACTGGGTTGAGGTAGGCGACGCCTTCCTTCTTCTCGATGTCTGCGTACGCGTCTTCTTCCTTGCGGCGGTCGAGCCTGAGCGTTTCGATCAGGATCTTGGTGATTTCTTCGCGACAATGTGACCAGATATCAAGAAGCTGGTTGTAGCGTTCTCGCGGCGTGATGATGCCGTCTTCGTACGATCGTTCGACGCGATCGACCTGCTTCTGAGCGGCGTCAAGCATGTCCTGTTTTTCGAGCGGAATACGGAGATCCGTGATGCCGAACGAAAGGCCCGCGGTGGTCGCCTGCTTAAAGCCGATCTCCTTGAGTTTGTCAAGCATGTCGATCGTGGAGGCGCGACCCGAGTAGAGGTACGCATCGTCAATAACTCGTGCGCAGCCCTTCTTGCCCAGCGTGCAGTTGTAGAACGGCATGCCGGGGCTGAGGATGTCTGCAAAGAGGATCCGGCCGGCGGTCGTGGTGATGCGGTGGTTTTCGGCGATTGGCTCGGGCGAGCCACGCTCTTCCGAAACAACCTGCTCGAAACCTTCCACACGCACAATGATGGGCTCGTGGATGTCAACCTTGCCGTGGTCGTAGGCGAGGAGCGCTTCGGTCGCGTCCTTGTAGATGGGCAGCTTGGTCATGTCCATTTCGTCTTGACCACGCATGAGCGTGATGAAGTACACACCCATGACGATGTCCTGCGAAGGCGAGATAATCGGTGCGCCGTTTGCAGGACTGAAGATGTTGTGCGTCGAAAGCATCAAGACATGCGCTTCGGTCTGCGCTTCGACAGACAGCGGCAAGTGAACCGCCATCTGGTCGCCGTCAAAGTCGGCGTTAAAGCCCGAACACACGAGCGGGTGCAGGCGGATCGCGTTGCCCTCGACGAGCGTGGGCTCGAAAGCCTGGATACCCATTCTGTGAAGCGTCGGTGCGCGGTTGAGCAGCACCGGGTGCTGGTAGATGACCTCTTCGAGGACATCCCACACCGACGGATCGCGACGCTCGAGCATCCGCTTGGCGGATTTGATCGTGTCGGCGAGGCCGTGTTCTTTGAGCTTGCGAATAATGAATGGTTGGAAGAGTTCCAGCGCGATCTTCTTGGGCAGGCCGCACTGGTTGAGCTTGAGTTCTGGACCGACGACGATGACTGAGCGCGCTGAGTAGTCAACGCGCTTGCCGAGCAGGTTCTCGCGGAACCGGCCCTGCTTGCCCTTGATCATGTCGGTCAGCGACTTGAGCGCGCGGTTGCTCGAACCGAGCACCGGGCGTCGGCATCGGCCGTTGTCAAACAGCGCATCGACGGCCTGCTGGAGCATCCGCTTCTCGTTGCGGATGATGACCTCGGGTGCGTTGAGGTCCATCAGCTTCTTGAGGCGGTTGTTGCGGTTGATGATCCGGCGGTACAGGTCGTTGAGGTCGCTGGTCGCAAAGTTGCCGCTCTCCAAAAGAACCAGCGGGCGCAGGTCCGGCGGGATCACGGGGATGACATCCATCACGAGCCACGACGGATCGTTCTCGCTCTCGCGGACCATCTCGACGAGCTTAAGACGCTTGGCAAGGTCCTTGATCTTCTGCTGCGAACGGGTCGCGGCGAGATCCTCGCGGATCTGCTTGGCGGTTTCCGCAAGATCGAGCAGTTCGAGCAATTCACGGACAGCCTCGGCGCCCATCTGCGCGTGGAAGGCGTTGCCGTACTGCTCGACCGCGACGCGGTGCTCGTCCTCGGTCATGACTTGCTTGAAGGTCAGTTCGGTGTCACCCGGATCGATGACGACATAGTCTTGGTAGTACACAATTTTTTCGAGGTCGCTCGTCTTCATGCCCAGCAATGTGCCGAGGCGGCTTGGCATGCTCTTGAAGAACCAGATGTGAACCGTCGGCGAGGCCAGGTTGATGTGGCCCATGCGCTTGCGGCGAACGCGCGAGTGCGTCACCTTTACGCCGCAGCGGTCGCAGATAATGCCCTTAAACTTCGTGCCGCGGTACTTGCCGCAAGAGCACTCGTAGTCGCGCTCTGGGCCAAAGATCCGTTCGCAGAACAGGCCGTCCTTTTCGGGGCGGTATGTTCTGTAGTTGATGGTCTCGGGCTTCTTCACTTCGCCGTAAGACCACGCGCGGATGTCATTGGGCGACGCGAGCGTCACCTTGACAGCACTGAAGTCGTTCACCCGGTCGTATACAGTCTCAGCCATATCAACTGGCTCCAAGTAATCGGCGGTTACCGCCGTGAT
>NVSP01000069.1 GCA_002732755.1 Phycisphaera sp. | reverse complement strand
CTCGACTCGATCGATTTGCCCGAGGGGTTTGGGTTTATCCTCCGCACCGCCGGCTTTGGACGCACCAAGACGGAGATCAAGCGGGATCTTTCGTACCTGCAGCGGCTCTGGAAAAATATCGAAAAACGCCAAAAAACAACGACACGGCCCGGGCTTTTGTACGCCGAGAGCGACCTGCTCGTCCGGGCGCTTCGGGACCTGCTGACGAGCGATTTTGGCGAGGTCATCATCGACAACGAGCAGGGCCTTGCGCGGGCGGCGAACTTTCTCAAGGTTGTTGCGCCGCGTTCGGGCGCCAAGCTTTTGCACTACGACAAAGCCCAGCCGATGTTCCATGCATACGGCATCGAGGATCAGCACCGGCTGATGATTGCTCGCGAGGTGCCGCTGCCGTCGGGCGGGCGGCTCGTGATCGACGAGACCGAAGCGCTCGTGGCGATCGATGTCAACAGCGGCAAGAGTCGTAAGGCCAAGGACGCCGAGACCAACGCCTACCAGACGAATCTCGAAGCGGTCGATGAGATCTGCCGGCAGCTCAAGCTCCGCGAACTCGGCGGGCTTGTGATCAACGACCTGATCGACATGAACCAGGCCAAGCACCGCAAAGCGATCGAGCAGCGGTTTAAGGACAGGCTCAAGAACGACCGCGCCAAGAGCACGATTTTGCCGATCAGTCCGTTCGGGATTTTGGAGATGACGCGTCAGCGGATGCGGCCCAGCTCGCAAGGTATTCATTATCAAGAGCTTCCCGCAAATCATGGCCGGGGCTGGGTTCGTAAGCCCGAGTCTGTTTCCGCCGAGGCGCTGCGGGAGCTTGCGCTTGTGCTGAGCTATGAGAAGGTGAAGAAGGCCGAACTGATCGTGCCGGGCCGGGTCGCGGGCGATCTCTTGAGCCACCGCCGCCGATCGATCACGCGGATGGAGCTTGTGCTTGACAAGGAGGTGGTTGTGCGTGTGAGCGATTCGCTTGGCACGGATAAGTTCACAATCTATGCATATGACGATACGGGCAACGACATCGATATTGAGCGCTTGCCAAAGCCAAATGTTCCAAAGAGTTTGCCCGTCTGGACCAACGCTGCGGATGAGCTTGCGTGGGATGAGGTGAGCGAGAAGGAGGACTTGATCCACGCGATCGAAGAGCAGGTCGATCCGCACCCGCTTGAGATGGAGATGGCAGCCGAGGCCGAGCTTCAGGGCAGCGGGTCCGATGACGACGAGGAAGAGGGCGGGCAGCCGACGAAGAAGCGTCGCAGACGCCGACGTCGTGGCGGGCGTGGGCGCAACCGCAATGCCGAGGGCCAGGAGCAGAGCGAGCAGCCCGAATCCAGCGAGACCAACGAATCCGAAGCCAAGCCGATGGAGGCTGATAGCGGCGAAGGAGTCGAGCAGACTGCGGAAACTGTTGGGTCTGATGAAGATTCTGAAGACAGGCCAAAGAAGAAGCGCCGTAGGCGGCGCGGCAGGCGCCGTTCTTCGGGTTCGGCAGAGGGCCAAGGCGAATCGGGTGAGGCTATTTCTGAGGAGCCCGTCGAACCCGAATCAACTCAAGCCGAGCCAAAGACGGCGAAGAAAATCCGTCGGCGCACGACGAAAAAGGTTGCTTCATCCGATTCGGCAGAGGCTGCAACCGAAGCACCGAGTGACGGCGAGACTAAGCCCGAGGGATCGAAGAAGAAGACCAAGAAGAAAACCCGCCGCAAGAAGACGACGAGCAAGTCCAAGAGCGCTGAGGTTGTCGAAGCCAAGGCCGAGGCACCGATCAAGAAGCAGCCGAGGCTCTTATATTCTGGCAGTCGGCGTAAATTGAAACCGAGTGAGGCGGCGTCGATCAGCAAGGACTAAGCCATGCCAAGTCCAAAGCGCATCGTAATCCTCGGCTCGACGGGTTCAATCGGGACGCAGACGCTCGATGTTATCGAGCACCTGTCCGCGACCAACAGCGGGCACCGGTTCGAGGTTGTCGGGCTTGCTGCGGGGAGTGCGAGCGATGCGCTGTTGGCGCAGGTCGGGCGCACGGGCGCACGGTTTGTTGCGACGGCCAAGCCGGGCGAGGTCGATGGTGTTGAGCATCGGTTTGTCGGCGATGATGCGGCAGAACAGCTTGTTCATGCTGCGCACGCCGATGGCGGGGTTGATCTTGTCGTCGGCGCGATCGTCGGGTCGGCGGGCATCGGCGCAACGCTTGCTGCGGTCGATCTTGGGATTGATGTTGCGCTTGCGAATAAGGAAACGCTGGTTGCTGCGGGGGAGCTCGTTGTTGCGCACGCGAACAGATCGGGCGCTCGGCTGTTGCCGATTGACAGCGAGCACTCGGCGATCTGGCAGTGTGTGCAGGGACAGACAAGCCAGAGGCCGCCGATGCGGTTGCCTGATTCTGTTGAGCGTATGATTCTGACCGCCAGCGGGGGGGCGCTGCGTGGGCTGTCGGCAGAAGAGGTCTACAACGCGACACCAAAGCAGGCACTGGCGCACCCGAACTGGTCGATGGGCCCCAAGGTTACCGTTGACTGCGCCTCGCTGATGAACAAGGGGCTTGAGCTGATCGAGGCGCACTGGCTCTTTGGGATCGGCGCGGATCGGCTAGGCGTGCTCGTGCACCCGTCTTCGACGGTTCACTCGTTTGTCGAGTTCGCTGACGGCTCGGTGATCGCGCAGATGGGCGCACCGGATATGAAAGCACCGATTCAATACGCGCTGACCTACCCGGATCGGCCCGCGGGTTGTGCGACGAGACTTGATCTTGGAAAGCTTACGAATCTGGAGTTCTATGAACCCGATGCAAAGGCGTTTCCGGCGATTGGGCTTGCGTACGAGGTGATCCGCAGGGGCGGGACATCGGGCGCGATCTTCAATGCTGCCAACGAAGAGGCGGTGGGGGCGTTTCTTGCCCCAGAGAATGCGGATGGCGGAGTTGTTCCGTTTGGTCTGATTTCGGATCTTGTCGCGGGTGCGATGCGTGATGTTGAGGTGTCTGCGGTTACGGATCTTTCGTGTATCCATGCGGCTGGTGAGCTTGCGCGTGCGCATGTGCGTGAGGGGCTTTCGGCTCGGGCGTAAAGACATCCCGAACCTGTGGGGGTGGCGTCTCGCCGCCCATTGTCATAATGTGATCAAAGTTGGTAGAAGGATGGGCGGCGGGACGCCACCCCTACRGGATTTTTTGCSCATGAAAAAGGCCGGGCCTTTGTTTGGCCCGGCCTTTGGTTTGTATCGAACTTGCCGATCGGTTTAGAAGTCGTCGGTGTTGTAGATGAATGTCGCGTCGAGTGCTTTGCCGATGCGTGAGCTTGCCGAGGCGAGGTGTGCCTTTGTGTAGTCGTCGAGTTTGCCGTTGTGCTCGAGTGTTGTGTCGATCTGTTTTTGCAGTTCGGTAAGGTATTGCGATGAGAGCGCCCGGACGGGTGCTGCTGCCGAGCCGGACATGGTGCCGGGGCGGGTGAAGTCGATCAGTCGATCGACCAGCCCGGATTGCAGGTTTCGGCGGAAACTAGAGATCATGGGTTGGCGTTCGGTGAAAGTCTGCTTTGGCGCTTGGGCGATTTCGCTGAAGACTTCACCGATGACTGCGCTCATGACTTCTGGCAGCGTGATGGCATCCTCGTCTGATGCGACTCGGAACTCGTTGTCGTAGACATTTTTGAGTGTGGTTGGGTTCATAATCATGGTCAGTGAAGTGTTCATGATGCCGCTGACTCGGTCGTGGATGGGGAACGCCGGGTCGGCGAAGTAGTTGCCCCAGCGGTCAGACCAGTTGTCGGCTGTGAGGTGGGTGATGATCTCTGGATCAAGCCCGAACGCCTCGTCGCGGAAGCCGTTTTCGATGACGAACTTSAGCGCAGCRCGCTGKYKTTCKGCWTCGACAACRACCAGCGGYGGKCGTGCRYCSGGGTCGCCCTTTTTGTCGCGGTAGATGTGTRCGCCGCCGATCCAGTTTGCCATGACCGAGATGCCCGACATCTGCTGGTTGAGCGTGATGTTGTAGCCTCGGGTCGCACGGCTCCAACTGTCGCCTTCTTCGACGAACTTATCCATGAGGCGGTCGCGGTAGAGGGCGATCAGTCGGTTCTGGTTCTCGCAGTAGTCGAGGGGCCAGGCGGCAAAGTCGTAGCGGCGCGCCAGCGGGTCGATGCCCCATGTGTCGTAGTCGGTTGCGTATGGGATATTTTTCTCGGCTGCGAGTTTGACGGTTTCTTCCGGGTTTTCGCCGTAGCCGTAGTCGATGACCCAGTAGTCGTAGTCGCCCAGCGCGATCATGGCGTAGTCGCCTTGGATCTCGCCCGAGTCCATGTTGATGTTGATGGGGTTRTAGTCCATGACTGATGCGGTGAAGGCACGGCCCTTGACTTCTTCGGAGTTGATCTCGGCCATCGTGTATTGGCTCGAAGCCTTGAAGTTGTGTCGCAGGCCCAGTGTGTGACCGACTTCGTGCGCAACGAGGTCGGCGAGCATCGGGCCGATGAACCAGTCGGGCATGCCGTCGAGCATGTCGGAATTTTCATCATCTGCTTCTTCGTCGAGTAGTTCTCGTGCGACATCGAGGTGCATGCCCATGAGGGCGACATCGAGTCCTTTGCCGCGTGAGGCGAGGCACATGCCGTTGAACTCTGATTGCTGGTTGAGTTGGCCGTCGTACTCGTCGTCGCCGTAGAGGGTGTCGTCGACGAGTGCTGCGGGGTGGCCGCCGTAGCGTTGGATACCGCGTTGTGCGATCTCAGCGATTTTGAACTCTCGCTGGGCTGGGTCTGCCAGCAGGACGCGCGGGTCGTACTCGGGCCGGGTTGCGAGCCAGGCCAGTGTTTCTGGGCTCATGCCTTCCATCGCGGTTTCTGGGAGGAGGTCGTTGAACTGATAGTTGAAGTAGCGGATCCAGCCGTCGGTCAGGATGACATCGGCGTCGAGGATTTCGCCGGTCTCTGGGTGTGCTCGGCTTGGGCCGATGGCGGTGCCGATGTCGTTGCTGAGCCAGCGGATGAAGTTGTAGCGGATGTCTTCTGGGTCTTTGTCCATGTGGGCGCCGGTTGCTGAGTCTTGCTGGTAAACCTCGATGGCRTTGAGGATGCCGACCCGCTCGAAAGCTGAGTTCCAGTATTCGACACCGTCACGGACGAACCTGCGGTATCGGACGGGGACTGTGTGGTCGATGTAGAAGACCAGGGGTTGTTTGGGTGGGCTGAGCTTGAGGCTTGGGTCGCGTTTTTCGATGTTCCAGCGGTTGATGTAGCGGACGATTTTTTCGCCGTCTTCAAACTTACCGAGGTCGCGGTAGGTCGTGGTGAAGTAGCCCAGTCGCTGGTCAGCTTTGCGAGGCTCGTAGCCTGCGCTGCCTTCGACGGCGCTGATGGAGTAGTGGAACTCTTTGAGTGTGCCGCCGGCGACGGGCATCTCGATGGCGATCTCGATGTTGTTTGGGAACGCCTTGGCGCTTGTGATGGTGAGCAGGTTGGTGTTGGCGCCGCGCGCCGAGTAGCCAAAGAATGTTTCCGCGTTGCCGGCGAGGAGCCCGTCAAGGTCGATCACGGGTTGGCCGCCSGGGCCGATGCAGACGATGGGGATATCGAGGATGACGCGGTCGGTGAAGATGCGCTCGACGGAGTCCTTTGACTCTTGGTCGCCGGTGGACCGGGTGTTGATCTCGGGCGCCATGAGTGCGATGCGTTTGTCGTAGCGTTTCCAGTAGGTGTAGAGGTTTCGGCCTTGGAGGCCGGCGAAGATTTCGCCCGAGCCCACGGTGACGGCGAACCACTGCTTCTGCGTGGCGAAGTTGCTCGGGAGTTCGGCGAGCATCTGGCCGTCTTTTTCGCGGGTCCAGACGGTGTAGAGGCTCTTGGCGCCGTCGGCGGTCGAGACGACCTTGACAAAGTCCTTGGAGACTTCCTCAAACTTTGGGAAGTCGGGCTTCTTCTCTTCTTCTTTTTCTTCTTGTCCGATCGCGGCCCCGGCGACGAATGCCAAGACGGATGCCGAGATCAGGCAAGTGCCGATCTTTCGTGAGTGTGCCATACCAGAGCGCTCCTTGTGTGTGAACAGACTACAGAACTCGCCGGCGTGCACACCGGAGAGCTTGTCGTTGAAATGTGTACCCAAGCTCAATCTCGGCAAAGTGCCGACCGAGTCGCCATATACCCTTTGCCAGAATGATTCTGGGTCAGGTTCCCCCGCCGGAAGCACCTAGCTTCTCGACGGCGAGCAATCCAACGGTCAGGACGACGAAGAGGAACCCGGCGGCCTGGACACCGCGATCGCGGACAGCCAGCTCCGTTGGGTCGTCGTACTTTCCTTGCTCTAAGAGAACGATACAGCGGAGCAGCCCAAATGTTGCTGGAAGAATGGTGAGCCAGAGCAGATTGAACCCCCACGGGCTTTGGCCGGTGGCGACGGCTTCGATGGCTGGGCCGAAGATGTCTTGTTGTTTCTCGACATAGCCGGCGTAGGTGACGAGTGTGCCGACGGCTGTCATGACGACCGCCATGCGGAGGAGGTCGTCGGTGTAGACGGAGTGGACCCCCCTAATCTGGGACGGGTCAACGCCGTTCTCTGCCATGATTCGGCGTTCGCCGAGGCGTTTACCCAGCGCCAGGAACATGGCGAGGAAGAAGGTGGAGTTGAGCAGCCAGGTGCTGGGCACGACCCCGGCAGCGGCACATCCCGCCATCACCCGGAGGACGAATCCGACCGACAGGCTGATGACATCGAGGATCACGATCTGCTTCATAAACCCTGAGTAGACAAAGACATTGATCGTATAAACGGCGGTCAGGCCCATCACCCACCACCGGCGGGTGGGGTCGGCAACGAGGAAGCACGCCGCCAAAGCGAGGGTAAGGAGGACAGCGGAAAAGACGCGGGCGGACCCGACGGGGATCAGGCCACTGGCTATGGGTCGGCGTTTTTTGCGAGGGTGGAGGGCATCGGCTTCTCTGTCGGCGATGTCGTTGACGACATAGCAGCCGCTGGAGGCAAAGCCAAAGGCGAGGAACGCCCCGAGGACAGAAAGCCACGAATCGAAGAGGGCCAGGCCATAGATCGGTCCGATGAGGACGAAGACGCCTTTGCCCCATTGGGTGGGCCTAGCTAGGCGGATGTAGTCCTTGGCGGTGGCACGCTGAGTTGGCTTGGCCGATTCTGGCATGTCGGTATGGTAGAGCAGCAGAGCGGCTGCGCCTTGGGGCCGGTGAATCCTTCGTGACTGAATCTCAAATCCAACCAACTGGTCGGCAAACTGGGCACGCACCAAGGCCGATGTTGGCTGCGGGTGTTGTGCTCGCGCTGGCGTGGCTCGTTCAGCTTGTGGTGGTGCTTGGCCCCGGGTTTGGTGGGCCGCAGCGGTTTGACGAGGGTGCGTTTCATCTGCCCACGATCAGGCAGTTCGCAGAGCAGATGCCAACGCCGGATGTGACGGACTACAGCGTGGCGACCACGCCGGGCTATCACCTGTTGCTGGCGGGTGCGGTGAAGCTGGGTGTTGATTCAGATACGGCGCTTCGGCTTATTGGCGGGCAGTTCGCGGTGGCGATGGCGGTGCTTGTTGCGTTCTGGCTCGGGCTGCGGATGGACTGGCGTATGGCGGCGATCTTGTCGATGCCGGCGTGGGTGTCGTCGTACATGATCGCGCCGATGGTCTTGGCGCTGCCCGAGGCGGCGGCGTGGCTTGGTGTGCTGGCGATGCTCCTCATCGCGTTGCGCACAAACATTGATCGACGGTGGATGGTCGTTGCGGGCGGCGTGCTTGTGGCGCTGGTGTGCGTTCGGCAGATTCATCTGTGGGCGGCGGTGCCGGTGTGGATCGCGGCATGGCTCGGCTGGCAAGAAAGCGATGAGAAGAATCGGTTTGTGCCACGATTGAGTGAGCTTGATCTAACGGATCGGCTGCCACGGGCAGGGTTTGCGTTGGTGTGTACGCTGCCGGCGTTTGGGGTTGTTGTGTGGTTCTTTATGCAGTGGGGCGGGGCTGTGCCGCCGACATTTCAGGACGGCGGGGGGGCCGAGGCTATCCAGGGCGCAGCGGTCCACAGCGGCGGGAACCTTGCAACACCGGCGATGATCTTGGCGCTCTTTGGTGTGCTGGCGCCGGCGTTTGTGGTATCGCTCTTTCCTCAGATACTCACGATACTCAGATCCAGCCCGCGGGCGGTTTGGTTTGTGGTCGCGGCTGCTGCGTTATCGGTGGTTGTCGCGGTGTTGCCGGCGACGAGCATGAGCGTTGCGCACGGCAGGTGGACGGGGCTGTGGTCGGCGGCTGAGAAGCTGCCGGTGGTGGCGGACAGGTCGGTGTTGATTATCGGGCTGGCGACGGCGGGCGGCGCGATGCTGGCGGCGATGCTGCTTGTGGTGTCGCCTAGGCAGCGTTTGATTGTCGCGGNATCGATGGTGGCGTTTGCGGTTGCGCAGAGCGCCAACTTTCAGAGCTGGTCGAGATACCTGCTGCCGATGGTGTTGCTGGTCATGGTTGTGCTTACCGGACTGGCGCTGTCACGGGTTTCAAAGCCCAGATTTTGGCATGTGTTTGGGCCACTTGCACTTTCTGGTGTGCTCAGCGCGGGTTCATTGATGCGAATCTTTGGATAACCAATGTCGGTCCGTCCGGGAAATAGCTTTCCAGTCGAAAATGGGTGGCGAAACCCTCAAAGTGGCGCATATTCCTCACAGAGAAGAGAAGTTGTCACTTGAAGCCGAGGAACCGATGCGGTTTCATAGGCGGATCTAGGGTTGTCTGTTTGTTGTAAGTCGTTGTGGAAGAATGGCTTGCAACAACAATCCGAAGATGTGAGTCAGTGGAGAAAGAGGAGTAGATCATGGTCAGTGCGCGAGTTGTGTGCGCAGTGGTGGGCTTGAGTGTTGCTGGGTCTGCATATGCAGAACCGATCACGGCAACATTTAATTCGCTTGTTCACGGTGAGATTATTGTTGATCAGTTCGCCGACATCGGCATGAGTATCGAGGCGCTGAATTTCCAGCTCCCCGGCGCTCGGCCGATCGCGTTCGATACGCAGTTCATCAATACGGCAGATCCTGATCTGCAAGGCCCGCCTTGGGAAGGGGGCAACCTGCCGGCGGACACGGTCCTCGGCAATGTCATCATCATCCCGGAGAACATGGTTGACGCCAACAATGATGGCATCGTCGATGATCCGGACGATGAGGGCGCCCGCCCCGCTGGCGATCTGAAGTTTGCGTTCGACAATTTGATCACGAGCTTCGGCTTTGATGTGCTCGACATCGAGGGTGTCACGCAGGAATCAACCATCATCGAGTTCTTCTACTTTGGGGATTCTGTCGGCAGCGTTAGCTTCGCGGCGTTCTCGGATCCGCAGAGCATGTTCTTTGACGGCACGGTTGCGTTTGGCAACAACTCGCTGAACCGGATCATACCGATCACGAGTTCAGACTTTGGTGTTGATGGTTTCTCGAGTGTGGTGATCCACCTCGGCGGGTCGGCGGCGTTTGACAACATCGTCACAATCCCGGCACCGGGGTCSWTYGCKMTGCTCGCMTTKGGCGGCATCGCTGCTGGTCGGGGCAGACGGCGGGGCTAAATAAATTCAGATATAAACAGATTGACAATATGGATATCGGGCGGCTCACGATGGGCCGCCCGATACTTTGACCTGCCCCCCAAAACCAAGTCCAGCCTTATGCGATAAAATCGTGGCTTGGACGCACTTGGGAACGGCACACAGACATGGCAAAAAAGCGACATTCGGCCCAGCAGGCTTTCAGCAGGTTCAGCGGAATATTTGTGTACTTGATATGTCCCTGATTCCAATTTACACGACTTAGCGGGTCAGCAAGCGGGTCAGAACAAAAAGAGTTTGAATTGATAGTTGCGATGCGCACTGTCTTCCAAATACGCCAATTCTACGAGATTACTTGCATTGTATATGGACTCTGCGTTGGGGGGCGGGTCAAATCCCTGCCTAGGGAGTACAGACTGGCCCACCAATTCCTAGGTTGTACGCCGCGATCCAGGCAGTAAAGTCCGCGGGCTCTACGGTGCCATTCTGGTTGACATCCGCAAGCAAATCGTTTGCGTTGAAGTTGGCGATCCATGAAGTAAAGTCCGTGGGCGTGACGAGGCCGTCGCCATTCTGGTCGGCGCAGAGTCGCGAACTGGCAGAACCGCTACCGGCCCAAAATCCTCCCGTCAAGGTGAAGTTGCCGCCAGTCATCGTGGAGCCAGCGTCGTGCTGGCCGATAGTGCCGGAGAGTGTGAATGAGCCGCCTGTTGAGGTCCCGCCACCACCCGCGATCACCGATTTCTCGATGGCAAACGGCTGGGCGTGAGCAGCGAACGGGCAGGCGAGTGTCGCAATCAAGATTGTGTATTTCATCATTTACTCTCCTCAATGAGTCTGTTGGCGATGCCGGTCTGTTCTTTGGAATCGCTCGACATAATGAGCCGTTCAAGCTCAGTGATACGCTCGCGGAGTTCCGCGATCTCTGTGTCCTTCTCGGCCCGTAACGCATTGATGCCCTCGACGAGCAACGGCGTCATCATGCCATAGTCCAGGCCGATGGCATCGACCCCGTTCTCTTCATAGTTAACGATCTCGGGGAGGACTTCGCCGACTTCTTCTGCGATCATGCCCAGGTCGTGGTGCCCGCCGTGTTCTTTGTCCCATGTGTAATAGACGCCGCGCAGGCGGGCGATCTTTCCGAGGGGATCGTCGATGTTGCGGATGTCGGACTTCCAGCGGCGCGAGGAGGCAGCACCGTAGTTGGTGCCTGCACCGTTGGCGTAGAAATCGAAGCCGCTGCTGGAGTCGCTCCGGCCCAGCACGCCGGTGGTGACGCCGGAGACTGCGGTGGCCCGACCGTAGACGGCTGTGCCGGAGGTGGAGGCGCTCGAGCCCCACACGCCGAAGTTGGCGCCCGTGGTCGTGGAGGCATGGCCCCGCACGCCCCG
>NVSP01000068.1 GCA_002732755.1 Phycisphaera sp. | reverse complement strand
ATATTTACGAGATCGATTCGCAGACGATCTACATGCCGCTGGATGTGCTTCAGGACATGCTCAAGATGGATGAGGCCGAGCGTGTCGATACGAGCGGCAGGGTTGAGTTTATTTATGATGATGAGGGCAACCCGATCGGGACCAAGCCGCGAAAGGTGGTGGGGGTGGTGCCTGCGAAGGTGACCTCGGTGCTCGTGCGTGCTACGGGTGATGACATCCCGCTTGAGGTTCTGCGTGAGCGTGTGGAAGAGATCTACGAGCGGTTCTCGGCGGCGAACGAGGGCGTGCCGCTTTTGGGGTTGGTCAGTGTGTACACATGGGAAGACCGCAACGCGACGCTGATCGGCGCGATCCGCAAGGAGACGGCGCTGGTGCTGTTTATCTTTGGGATCATTAGTTTGACCAGCGTGTTTTTGGTGCTTGCGATTTTCTGGAGCATGATCAGCGAGCGGACCAAGGACATCGGGATTCTGCGGGCGCTTGGCGCCAGTGGGCCGGGGGTGGCTTGGCTTTGGGTGCGGTACGGGCTGATCATCGGGACCATCGGGTCGGTCATGGGCGTGGGGGTTGCGTATGTCGTGATTACCAACATCAACGCGATCCACAACTGGATGGGCAACGCGCTGGGCATCTCGATCTGGGACCCAGCGGTGTACTACTTCGCTGAGATCCCGGAGGATTTCAGTCTGAATAAGGCCGTCATCATCGGGGGCGCGGGCATCGTGTCGTGCGGGCTTGGCGCGCTGATCCCCGCGTGGCGGGCGGCGAGGATGAACCCTGTCACAGCACTGCGGTTCGAATAAAAGGAAGCATCGCAACACCAATGAGCTCGATCACCGTCACCAACCTGCACAAGACCTACAAGCTGGGCAAGATCCCCGTGCCGGTGCTGCGCGGCGTGTCGATGGAGGTGGCATCGGGCGAGTGGGTCGCGATCTTGGGCGCTTCGGGTTCGGGCAAGAGCACGCTGCTGCACCTGCTTGGTGGGCTCGACAAACCAAACGAGGGCGAGATCGCCTACGACGGCAAAGCGCTCTCGTCGATGAGCTCGTCCCAGATCAACCAGTTCCGCCGGAACCATGTTGGGTTTGTGTTCCAGTTCTACCACCTGGTGCCCGAGTTGACGGTGATCGAGAACACGCTGCTAGGCGCGATGATCCGGCTCGGGAGGGTCGGGTACATGAGGGAATCGGGCACGCTCAAAGACGCAGCGAGGGAGCTGCTAGGCAAGGCGGGGCTTTCACACAGGCTGACGCACAAGCCATCGCAGCTCTCGGGGGGCGAGCGTCAGCGGGTCGCCATCGCGCGGGCTTTGATCAATGACCCGCCGGTGTTGCTTGCGGATGAGCCTACTGGCAACCTAGACCAGAAGACCGGGCACGAGCTGCTGGATGTGTTCGAGTCGATGCGAGGAAATACCAAACGGACGATCGTGATGGTGACCCACGACCAGAAGGTCGCCGACCGGGCTGACCGGGTCGTTGAGATGGCAGATGGACGCATCCGAGAGGTCCATCCTACAGGGTAGAGGTGCCCCAAAAAGAACCCCACAGAGATGGTGGGCATGCCAGCAGGTGTGACGCTATCCTTGCCAACGGAGAATTAGCCCCAAGTGTCCTCGTTCATGACCACTATTACCGATTCAACCGCGCCAGCTGAGGGCATCCTTGAGATGACCGGGCTGTCGGGCCGGCCGATCCAGGCCAAGGTCAAGGCCTTTGGCTCGGGCAAAACGATGTGCTTCTTGCACGGCTTGGTCGGCCTCAACGACCACTGGGAAGATTCAGCGATGCAGTTGTCGGATCGACGGCGATGCATATTGCTCGAAGTCCCGCTGCTGAGTCTGCGCGGCGAAGATTGTTCGATTACCGGTGTCACAGAACTGACGGCGACATTCCTGCGCGGCCACGCCGACGGCCCGGTGACGCTCGTTGGCAACTCGTTCGGCGGGCATGTGGCGCTGCGGTTGGCGCTGGACTACCCCGATCTTGTTGATTCGCTTATCCTCGCCGGTTCGAGCGGGCTGATCGAAAAGACGATGGTCAAGGGTGCGCAGATCAGGCCCAGCCGAGCTTGGCTCGGCGAGAAACTCGAAGAGCTTTTCTACGACAAGGCGAATGTGCGTGAGGAAGATCTCGACCGCGCGCACGCTGAGCTTTCGGTTCGCGGCGGCGCCCGTGCGATGATCCGGCTGAGCCGATCCGCGAGGCGGGACCACCTCGGCGAGCGGATCTCGGGTGTTGCGTGCCCGGTGCTGCTCGTGTGGGGCAAGCAGGATGTTGTGACGCCCCCCGAGGCTGCCCAGCAGTTTGCGAGCAACTTGCCCGATTCGCGGATGGTGTGGTTTGACGAGTGCGGCCATGTCCCGATGATAGAGCAGCCCGACAAGTTTGCACAAGCAATGGCCCAGTTCGTGGACGAACGCGACGCTGCGGCTTCGGGGTGAGCCACGCTGCCCCAGCAAGTACATGGACAGCAGCGGTCGGTTTTGCACTCAATGCCCGCATGGCGATGCGCGCACCCAAGATCGGCAACACCGACTACTGGCGCTCGCACACCGCGCGACTTCAGATGCGACAACTCCGAAGGCTGCTTGTCAAAGCGAAGAAGACCGAGTTTGGTCGAAAGCACGGCTTTGCAAAGTTGAGCAGGCTGGGTGATGCCGAGATGCTCGCGGCGTACCGGGCCGCTGTGCCGGTGCAGGACTACGAGGGCTTCCGCGCCCAGATCGAGCGCATGCGCGAGGGCGCAGAGCCTGATGTCCTCTGGCCCGGGCTTGTCATGGATTTTGCCCAGACCAGCGGCACAACCTCGGGCGACAAGTTCATGCCCGTCAGCAAGGAACTCTTCAGATCCAACTATCTTTCGAGCCTTGACATCTTTGCCAACCTCATGCGGTGGGGCGTGTCGCTCTCGCAGATGATGTCGGGGCGGTGCTTGTTTCTTGGCGGCTCGACGGATCTTGAAGTCAACGAGCACGGCATCCGCACGGGTGATCTCTCGGGGCTTGTGACGCCGATGATCCGCTGGCCCATTTCAAAGGTGTATACGCCGGGGCCTGATATCGCGCTCATGAGCGACTGGCCCGCCAAGATCGAGGCCATGGCGCAGCGGGCGATCGAGCAGGATGTCCGCATGATCAGTGGCATCCCGAGTTGGGCATCGGTGCTCTTTGTGCGCATCATCGAACTCGCCAACGAACGCGGACAAGACGCGGCGTGTATCCGCGATGTCTGGCCGCACCTGGATCTGTTTGTCCACGGCGGGGTCAACTACGCGCCGTTCAAGTCGCGGATCGCAGAGCTTGTCGAGGGCGATGCGAGCGCCGATATGAAGCACCGGCTTGAGCTGTACCCGGCGAGCGAGGCGTTTGTGGCGCTACAGGATGAACCCAATGAGCGGGGGCTTCGGCTCTGCGCGGATCTTGGCAACTTTTTCGAGTTTGTGCCGATCGAAGAGATCCACGATGCCAACCCCAGAGCGTGCGCCGCGTGGGAGGTTGAGCTTGGTCAGCGGTATGTCGTCGTGCTTTCAACCTGCGCGGGGCTTTATCGCTATATCCTCGGCGATGTCGTCGTGTTTGACACGATTCCCGGCGGGCTTGATGGCACGGGCGGCACAGGCCCATCACGGATGCGGATCGTTGGCAGGCACAAGCTCTTTATCAACGCGTTCGGTGAAAACCTTATTATTGAACACATCGAGATCGCGGTCGCAAAGGCTGCCGATGTTGTCGGTGTTAGGATCGGCGAGTTCACCGCGGCCCCGGTCTACCCGGACGGCGATAGGCGTGCGGGGCTTGAGGTCGCGGTCGAGGCGGACTTGCCCGCGGATCTTGTCGGYGCGTTYSGSGATGTKGTYGATGAGACGATCAAGGCGCAGAATGTTGACTACACAACCAAGCGGACCGATGGCGTGGGGATGGCTGAGCCGACGATTACGGTGCTGCGCGAGGGCGCGTTTCATGCGTGGCTCGACAGCCGGGGCAAGCTGGGAGGCCAGCACAAGTGCCCAAGGTGCGCCAACCATCGTGAGTTCATCGAGGGCGTCATCGCCAGCAACCCGGCCTAGCCGGCGAGGGGTCGTGCGGTGTGTACGCTTACTGCGATTAATCTGAGTAATACGGGCGAGGGCGATGGGTATCGCGTGGTTGTCAGCCGCGATGAGCAGCGCACACGGAGCCGATCTGTTGCGCCGGAGTGGCGCACAGTGGGAGATAGTGGCGCGATCTGGCCGGTTGACCCGGACTCGGGCGGCACATGGATCGGGGCGGCTGACTCTGGCCTGACGCTCGCGCTCGTCAATTCGTTCCCCGAGCCGATGCCAGAGCTACCCTCAAATCTCGCCTCGCGTGGCACGATTATCCCGGCGATCATCGACAGCCAAGGTATCGAAGAGGTCGTTGATCGGCTCTCGGAGATGGATGTTGAGCGGTATGCGCCGTTTCGCCTGCTCGCGGTCGATTTGATAGGTGATGAAGATGGGCGGGTTAGGCCTCGGATGCTGGTCTTGGATTGGACGCGAGAAGAGCTGGCGGTCGAGACACACTTGGACGGGCCGGTGTGCTTGGTCAGCTCCGGGCTGGGTGATTCGGTTGYCGCTCCCCGGCTCGAACTCKYCMMRGAGMYKYTYGYMKAYSGGRSRMYWMRYSYTSCMMATCAGGACGCGTTTCATGACCACCACTGGCCGGATCGGCCCGAGATTAGTGTGATGATGAGCCGGGATGCAGCGTGGACCGAATCCGTAACAACGGTCCAGTGCATGGTTTCCGATGACAAGCCCGTGCAGWTGAGCTACAGGAGCATCGACCAATGACGCAGTCCGGGCCGAGGTTGGATGAGCCGATGGACGATGCCGAGCGTGCGCGTCGGCTTGAGCGTGATCTTGAAACCCTTGCACGGATTTGCGAGGAGAAGGATGCCCACATCGCGTTGCTTCAGAGCCGAATCGAACAACTCCAGGCCAGCCGGTGGCGAAAGCTGGGGCAACGGCTCAGGCTTGCGATGACGATGGACTGGGAGAAACCGGAGGGGTAGGGCTTTGGATCATGTGCCACGGCTGTGCCAGCCGTGTGTTTACTGCCCATCCTCTTTGATATCAACCAATTCCCATGTCCAGCGTTCGATGCTTAGGGGCTGGCCGGGGAGTTTCATCGTCCGTTCAACTTGGGCGTGGATGATCAATCGCTGGGATTTGTCGTAGCTCCATTCCATCAAATCGGTAATTTGCAGGCCACGCAGGTTTTCAATGAGGTCCTTGTTGTCTGGGATGCCCATCAGCAGGAGCGCATCGCGTATCAAGGCRACCGCKGGTTCAGATTCRAGGGCTTGTTCATATGTGTATTCGATGAGGTTTGGCGTTTCGGGGTCATCATCAAGTTTGGTGGTGGTGATGGCGGGGAGCGGTTCGCCGCCGAAGGGGTTGGATAAGCTGACTTCTTGCACAAGTGGTTCACTTTCGGTGAGTTCCCATCCATAGCCGAAAAGGTATGTGCTGATACGCTTTGAGTAGATCGAGTGCACACCAGCTTCTGTATTGGTTAGCTTCGACATGGCTGTCTTGGCCTTCTGGGCGGTCTCAGGATCAGAAAGGCCTTGCTCGACCATCGCGTCCATGAGATTGCTGGCAACCGTGTTGGCTTTGTCTCGGAGTTCTTCCCAGTTGCGGACTCCCACGATGTTGTATTGCTCATCAAGCACAAACTCCGCGGTGGATTGCAGATCTTCTGGAGTCATGCCTATGGCGTCGAGCTGTTCCGGGGTGATCTGATGTTCATCCAGTTCAATGGTGGCAAAGAGGACAGATGGCCCCTCTTGCGGCTCATGTAGTTTGAGGACAACCCTGCCGTGTGCATCACGGCTGACGATGCCGCCGCTTTCGCGGTATTGGTGGACAGTGATCTCGTAGCGAGTGTCAGGTACCAAGCCATAGTCGGCGAAGAACTCTTCGGGTTGGGCGAGAAGCATCGAGGTGGCAAGGAAGATCGTGAGCATGTAGAGACTCCAAAATATAATTGACAGCGTTACCATAGAGCATATCGAATTTTGTTGGTCCAACCCGGAAGACAGGGCATCAAGAACTGGCCCATCGGTGCATTGGCGTTGGGGGCCTAGGTGATCTACACTCCCGCCACATGGACACTTTCTTCGAGAATCTCATTCCTACCGGCCTGACCGCGACCCAGCTCTTTGTCAGCTTGCCATTCGTGGCGATCATGCTGCAAGTTATTCTGGGCACGGTTGCCTATCTGATCTATGTCGAACGCAAGGTGTGTTCGTACATCCAGGACCGCGTTGGGCCAAACCGTGTCGGGTTTGACTTTGGTCAGTCCAAGCTGGCGTTTCTCAAGGGGGCGCTGGGGTTGGGCCAGCCGTTGGCCGATGGKCTGAAGTTYYTGCTCAAAGAAGACTACATGCCGCGGAGCGCCGACAAGGTGCTCTTTACGCTGGCACCGGCGRCGATCGTGATCCCGGCGATGATCGGGTTTCTGATTATTCCGTGGGGTGGGTACATCGATGTGCCGAGCATGTCGGTCCCGGTGCTTGGTGATATCGGTGGCAGGGTGCTGCTTGCGGGTGCGAACCTCAATGTTGGCGTGGTGTACATCCTCGCGGTCGCATCGCTCGGCGTGTACGGCGTGGTGCTGGGCGGCTGGGCTTCCAACAACAAATACTCGTTCTTGGGTGGCTTGCGGGCCAGCGCACAGATGATCTCGTACGAGATCCCGCTGGGGCTGAGCCTGATGTGTGCTCTTTTAATCTGTGGTACGGTCATGCCGATGGGCATCATCGAGTATCAGGTCCTGCACGGCTGGCTCATCTTTGCGCACCCGCTTGCGGCGATGCTTTTCTTTGTTGCGATTCTGGCAGAGGCAAACCGTGCGCCGTTTGACAACGCTGAGGCCGAGCAGGAACTGGTTGGCGGCTACCACACCGAGTATTCGTCGATGCGGTTTGCGCTCTTCTTCCTCGCTGAATACATGCACATGGTGACGAGCTGTGCGTTCTTTGCGCTCTTGTTCCTTGGTGGGTTCCACCTGCCGATTCTCCCCGGGCTTGGTGTCGAGGAGACCTCGATTGTTGCGGGCTTCCTCAAGTTTGGTGTGTTCTTTGGGAAAGTTGTCTTGCTGGTTACGTTTATGATCGTGATCCGCTGGACGGTGCCTCGCTTGCGGTACGACCAGGTGATGTTCCTCGGCTGGCAGAGCATGATCCCGCTCTCGATGGTGATGCTGGTGATGACCGCGGTGATGGTGTTCTACGAATGGACCGCGTGGTACCAGCTTCTTGCTGCCAACGTGGCGCTGACAGCGGTCGTGATGCTGTGCTTGCCGATGCTGCCAACGAACAAGGTCAACACTCGGGTGCCGATGTACGGCTCGCGGTTCAACCCGATGCCGGGCGAGCGCGTTGAGACGGTGGCCCCCGATGGGCTTGCCTCCGAAGACCGCCCGGTCGAGGGCATCACGCCCGCGATGTGATGTCGTTGGGGCTTTGGGACCAACTCAACAGTTTATTGACGGGTGTCGAGCTGCGCTGCGCGTTGGATGACGATGCTGGTTGGCTTGATGAATGACCTGCCGTTGTAGGCGTAGCTCTGGCCGCTGACTCGGACGGGGAGGGCGTCGCCGTGGCTCTCGACGATCAGCTCCATTTGTTCGAGCAGGTGGCAGGGCAGGACGACGAGTGGGGCTTCGATGACGAAGTCTGGGTCGTTGTCGAATGTGATCGCGATCTCGCCGGCGGCGAGGTAGGTCAGCCGGGCTGTGCGCCGCATGAAGGTTCGGCCCTCGGGCACGGGTGCCCGGCCGCTGCCGATATTTGCCGTCACGGGTTGCAGGATGGTCCGCTCGGCGTGTCGTGCATTTTCGAGTTCGCTGATCAGATCCCGCACGCTCTGGCTGAGCGGGTCTTCGAGGTCGAGGTTGTCAGTCACATCGGTCGGCTCTTGGGCTGGTTCGGTCTCGGTTTCGTCTGCTGCCTTGGTCGTGATCGCGGTGATGAGTAGATAGTTGCGGCCTCGGTAGAGCAGGACCTCGCCGGTGAGGGCGACCTTGTTGTGCTCGGCGCTCAGGCCCACGATCTGGATGAGCCGGGTGAGCGTTTGCGAGGGCAGGACGATCATGGGTTTGATCTTTGATTCGTCGATCAGGTCTGTTGGCTCGAAGATCCACGCGCCCTGCGAGGCGGCGTGGACGAGGCCATTGAGTTGGACGATGAACGAGCCTTCTGGGAGGAGCCTGCCATCGACTGGTGGGAGCCCAAGCTCGGCGTGGGGTCTGATTGGCGCGACCCCGGCGTCGCGGGTCGGCTTGATGCCTACGGCTTTCTCGCCTGCGTTTTTGAGTTCTTCGGCGATCGTTTCGAGGCTCGGGTCAGCGAGCGCAGGATCGCTCTGGGGCTGGGCAAGGGCCGACCCGGCGATCAGGAGCATCAAAGCTGGGTAGAGAGGTCTGAATCCGTTCATGTGCGTTCTCATATCCACCTTGTATCGGCTGGCTCCGGCGCTCTTGGACATATGCGGCTGCGAGTCGCTGGTATCCGAACAAAGTCTATCCAAGCGGGACAAGCGGTCCGGTGTTGATCCCAAATGGGGATGAGTCTACCTTTTCTACCGGCGGTAGCCTGTCGGCCGTGTGCCCAAGTGGTCTAAGGGGGCGGATTGCAAATCCGCTATTCGTGGGTTCGAATCCCACCGCGGCCTTTTTTCTTGTTTGAGTGTTGGTTTGTAGGATATCGCCGGGGCGGGGCACACCCGCYAGGCAGGCGGTAGGCTTGTCTGTTCGGGGCGTGCCYGTATCGGAGCGTAAAGCTGCACAGCGGACTCATTTCAATCGCGGTGATCCTTGGGCTTGGCGTGCTCGCGCAGGTGGTTGCGGTGCGTCTGAAGATGCCGGCGATTTTGCTGCTGCTGGTAATCGGGATATTGGTTGGCCCGGTGCTGCGGGCGGTCATGCCCGATGCGATTATCGCGATCGACCCGGATGATTTGCTGGGTGATTTGCTGACGCCGATTGTCGGGCTGAGCGTGGGGATGATCCTCTATGAGGGCGGCCTGACGCTGAGGTTCCGTGAGCTTCGGACGGGTGCTCGGGTCGTCACGATGTTGGTGACGGTTGGTGCTGCGGTGACAWGGCTTTTGTCGGCGCTCTTGGCGGTGGTGGTGCTCAAGCTTCCTTGGGGTTTGGCGCTGGTCTTTGGTGCGATTTTGACGGTGAGCGGGCCGACGGTTGTGCTGCCGTTGGTTCGGCACATGCGCCCCAAGGGTTCGACGGGTCCGATTCTGCGGTGGGAAGGGATCGTGATCGATCCGATCGGTGCACTCTTGGCGGTGATTGTGTTTGAGGCGGTGCTTGTCGGTGGGGGACAGGCGGCRGCATACGATGTGTTTTATATGGTCATCTACACCATTCTTGTCGGTGGGGGCCTGGGCTTTGTCGCGGGTTGGCTCATGGCGACGATTATCCGAAACTTTCTTGTGCCGGACTACCTTCAGAATGCTGTCTCGTTTGCGATGGTGAYCGTGACATTTGCGGTGTGCGACAAGGTCCAGCCTGAGTCTGGTCTTCTTGCAACGACGGTGATGGGGATCTTTCTTGCGAACCAGAAGTCCGCGGATGTGAAGCACATTTTGGAGTTCAAGGAGAACCTTCGGGTGCTTCTGATCTCGTCGCTCTTTGTGGTGCTGGCAGCGAGGCTGGACCTGTCTGACCTGCAAGACCTCGGCTTGTCTACGGTGGTCTTTGTGGTGTTGCTGATCGTGTTGGTCCGCCCGCTTTCGGTTTTCTTATCGACGATACGGTCTCGTCTCAACTGGCGAGAGAAGGTGCTGCTGGCATGCGTAGCGCCTCGGGGTATTGTCGCGGCAGCGATGGCTCCGGTGCTTGCGCTCCAGCTTTCTGATCGGTACCCGGAGCATGCCGGCAGGCTGGCACCTCTGATGTTTGCGGTAATCGTGGGCACGGTAATGGTCTATGGCATCTTTGCTCCGATCGCGGCGCGGCTTCTGCGACTCGCCGACACGAATCCTCAAGGCGTGCTGATTTTGGGTGGCCAGCCTTGGGCACGGGCGATTGGCAAGACGCTCAAGTCGCTGGGCGTACACGCGATGATTGTGGACACGAACTATTCCAACACCGCGGCGGCGTGGATGGAGGGCGTGCCCGCGTACCACGGCAGCGTGCTGACCGATACCGCGTTCAATGAGATGGAGTTGACAGGCATCGGGCGGTTTATCGCGCTTACACCAAACGATCAGGTCAACACGCTGGCGGCTCAGAAGATGACACGGGTCTTTGGGAGCGTCAATGTGTACCGTCTCGCGGGCCGGCAGGTCGAGGAAGATACCGGGCACGCCGCCGTCGAGGGGCGGGTACTGTCGGGGCCAGAGGCGACATACAAAGCGATGACCGCGTTGTATGGCCGAAGCGGGGGGGTGATCGTGACGGATCTGACCGCTGAAAGTACACTCGACGACTTTGTCAAGGAGAAGGGCGAGAACGCGATCCCGCTCTTTGTGCTCAGTGAATCTGGCCGGTTGACGGTGGTGTCCCCGCTGCAGACTATTGCCCACCAGCCGGGTCAGAAGCTGATTAGCATCGCGTCGAATGTTGTCAAGAAAGAAGACGAGGAATAAGCCGTGGCCGAGCATGCCGATGACCTGAGCCGACTCGGCTCAGCAGAACTTGAGAAACTCGGCGAATCGTTCCGCCGGGACTACGCGGCGGTGCGTGATCAGATCGGCAAGGTCATTGTCGGGAATGTTGCGGCGATCGACGGCATCCTAGTGTGTCTCTTTACCGGCGGGCACGCGCTGCTCGAGGGTGTGCCGGGCATCGGCAAGACGCTGATGATCCGCTCGCTCGCCGTGGCGCTGAGTCTTGAGTTTGGGCGGGTGCAGTTCACGCCCGACCTGA
>NVSP01000067.1 GCA_002732755.1 Phycisphaera sp. | reverse complement strand
GTTGCAGACGAATGTTTTGCTGCCGGGCGAGTGGCCCGGCGTGTGCAGCACGGTCCATGTTGTTTCGCCGAGCGTCAGAACATCGCCCTCGTTGAGCAGGCGGGCGGCGTTTGGCGCGGTGATGGAGAGGCCAAGGAACGCGCTGAGGTTGAGATTGGGGTCGCTGAGCCAATCTTGTTCCTCGGTGCCGATCCAGATCGGTGTGCCCGGGTACTTTGAGAGAACTTCGTTGATGCCGGCGATGTGGTCGGAGTGTGCGTGTGTGAGGACGATGGCCTCGGGTGTAATCCCGGTGTCGGCTATGAGTTGCAACAGTGGGGCGGGTTCGTAGCCCGCGTCGATGACCCAGAGGTGCTCGCCGCTTTGGACGGTGTAGCAGTTCGTTTGGTAGTCGCCAAGGGCAGCGCTTTGGATGGTAAGATCAGGGCGGGTCATCGCAGAGGATGATAGACTGTGTCAGGAGGAATCGCGGCATGATTCGCAACATCAACGATGTCCCGATGGAAACGATCGAGATGGAAGGCGTCAAGAACGCTTCGATGGCGGTGATGATCGGCCGGTCCGATGGCGCTCCAAACTTTGCGCTGCGGAGCATTACGGTTGAGCCGGGCGGTTACACGCCAAAGCACAGCCATGACTTTGAGCACGAGGTGTATGTTGTTGAAGGGTCGGGGACGATCCTGCTCGGTGAAAAAATGCACGATATCAAGGCTGGCGATGTGATCTATGTCGAGGCGGATCTTGAGCATCAGTTCAAGGCACAGGGCGGCGAGCTTCGATTCCTATGTATGGTGCCGGCGCATCGCAGTTGTGGCGAGCCAACACCAGGCAGTGAAGGGGGCGTGTCGTGAAGAGAGAGAATGCCAGGGTTGCGGTACCGCTGCTCGTGTTTGGTGCGGTCTTGAGTGTCGTCATGCTCTTTATGAGCGTGAGCAGCGCCATGAATTCAGCCGAGGTGCTCAATGCCGACGGGCTTGTTGTGCCCGATGCCAATCTGCTTCCAAGCGTATTGAGCGCAGCGCCGGGGTTGCTCGGTCTTGTGATCGTTTGCTGTGCGGCGGCGATTATGCTTTCTCGATCCGATACCTCTGCTGCACTATCGGCAGATTCCGAAGACCGGATTGTCGAACACCTCAAACTTGTCCAGCAATCAACGGACCGCATGTGCCAACACGCGGCGCTTTCTGATGATGCGCGCCGGGTGCTCAACAGGTCGCGTGAGCGGGAGTTGCTTTGCCGGGCGATCGAGGAAGACATCCGCTCGCAGGATTGGTCGGCGGCTCAGGTTCTGGTGACCGAGCTTTCGGCACGATTCGGGTACGAGCAGGATGCGGAGCGTTTTCGGATGCTGATCGAGCGCGCACKGGCCGAGGGGCTTGACAAAGAAATCAATGTCGCGATCAAGGGATTGGATCATCTGATCGTTCAGCRTCATTGGGATGAGGCGATCAAGCAAGCCGACACAATCTCGGCGAGCTTTCCGATCTCGCCGAGGGTCAAGGGGTTGCGGGATCGTGTGCTCAACGCGCGGACGCAGTACAAGGAAGAGATCGAACGCCGGTTTTTGCTGGCGGCGCAGGCCGAGCGGGTCGATGAGGCGATGGAGATTATGGGCGAGCTTGATCACTACCTGACGGAAGAGGAAGCCGAGCCGTTTCGTGAGGTTGCCCGAGGCGTGATCGGCCAAGCGAAGCAGAACCTCGGCGTAGCGTTCAAACTGGCGTGCCAGGACAAGCAGTGGGGCATGGCGGTGTCGCTTGGGCAACAGATCAACGAGCAGTTTCCCAATTCACGGATGTCGCAGGAAGTTGCGGGCTTGATGCCACAACTGCGCCAGCGGGCTGAGCAAGAACAAGAGCTCTAGGCTGTCTTTGCTTTTGTTGGCTTTGCGGGTTCGCTGCGCCAGAGGTGCCACATCAGGCCGATGATGCCGATGATCAGCAGCGCATCTGCGACATTTGAGACATAGGGCCAGACTTCCCAGTTTCGGATCTCGACGCCGGGCAGCGGATGGATGAAGTCGCGGACGCAGGCGTACACGAGCCGGTCGTAGAGATTGCCAAGGCCGCCCGAGAGCAGAAGTCCGAGCGAGATGTGGGCGAGCCAATCCTTGCGCGTTGTCCATGCGGCGAACATCCAAAGCCCAAGCACGATAGCGCCAGCGGTGAACGCGATGAAGAGCCAGCGTTTACCAGCGCCCATCCCAAAGACCGCACCCCGGTTGAGTACGAGCGTGAAGTTGAGCACATTGGGGATCACAACGACAGGCTTGTCAGCCGGGATCAGCGCCCGCGGGTTCGAGGTGTGCATGACATCTTCGCGGTTGACATGGACCGGGTGTTCGCCGACATGCTTGAACGCAAAGTCCTTGCTCCACAAGTCTGCAACAAGACCGAGCATGAGCACAACGAGCAATATCGCCCACGAGCGTTTGCTCTTGACCGCGGACAAGGATGGTGCATCGTCGCCCAATGTTATGAGCCGAGGCGTTCGAATTCGCGGGCGGCGTCGATGCTCATGCGGGTCCACGGGAGTTCACCCAGACGCTTGGTCGAGATGGGTTTGCCCGTGACCTCGCACAGCCCGAATGTTTTGTTCTCGATGCGATCGATCGCGTCATCGATTTCTCTGATGAGTTTGCGGTCGACCTCGGCAAGGCCGATCGAGAGCGACTGGTCGTACGCATCTGAGCCTTGTTCAGCGACATCGGTCGCGGGGTCGCCGCCCTTGTCACCGATCGAGAGCACGCCTCTTTCCATAGTTTCGACATTGCCGACAAGCTCGCGCCGTTTAGAAAGCAGGATCTCGCGGTACTTATCAAGCTCGCGTTTGTTGAACGGAGTCTTTGGTTTCTTGCGGCTCTTTGGCTCTTCGATTTGGATCCCAAAGTTGCTGTGCGGGCTGGACGGGGCCTTGGGGCCGGATGCGATCAGTGGTTTGCGTTTGATGCTGAGCAGGCCGCTACCTGGTGGCGGGGCGAAGATCTTGGTTTGTTTGTTGCTAGACGAGCGCCGTCTTGGTTTGTCGTCAACAATCGTGATGCCCTTGCGWCCTGAGTTCTTCTTTGCATCGGCGGCCTTTGCATCGGCGATCCGCTTCTCGGCGGCCTTCTTCGATGCAGCCATTTCCGCGGCTTCTTGTTCGGCCTTGGAGAGGGGTTTCTTGTTTGTCTTTTTTGTCGTCTTCTTTGTTGTGGATTTAGAAGAAGATTTTTTGGAAACCGTTTTTTTGGTCACGGTTTTTTTGGCCGGGGTCTTCTTTGCCACAACCTTCTTTTTGGTTGTTGCCGCCTTCTTGGTAACAGGCTTCTTCGCCGGTGCCTCTTTGGTCACGGCTTTCTTGGAWGCTGGCTTTGAAGCCGGCTTCTTTGCCGTCGTTTTTATGGCCGGGGTCTTCTTGGCTGTAGTTTTTTTCGTTGCCACCGCGATCCTTTGACAGTGGGCCGCTCCTCAGCATATTCGGCTGTGTGATACCGAACAAAATACGGCATCATCGAAAGCTGAAGCGGTGGGCCAAGGGTAGGCGTCGTGACCGTTAGAGTCAAAGAAGCCCGGTAGCACCCCGTAGAGCGGGGGTTATGACTCGCCTTCTGGCGCTGCAGTGGCTGATTCGACCGGGAGTTCATTGAACGAACCGAGGTTTCTAAACCGATCATACCTGCCGTCGAGCAGTTCTTTGGTGGTCTTTGTTTTGAGGATGTCCAACTCCTGCACGATCCAATCGCGGAGCAGGTCTGAGGCTCCGTCGGGGTCGCGGTGCGCTCCGCCGAGGGGCTCGTCAATGATGGCATCAATGATGCCCAGCTTGATGTTGTCGCGCGAGGTGAGGTTGAGCGCATCGGCAGCGGATTTGTTGGTCTGCTCGTTGGCCTTCTTCCAGAGGATCGCGGCGCAGCCCTCGGGGCTGATGACCGAGTACCACGAGTTCTTGAGCATCGCGACCTTGTCGGCGACCGCGATGCCGAGCGCGCCGCCAGACCCGCCTTCGCCAATCACAATGCTCAGAATCGGAACCTTAATACGCGACATCTCGCGGAGGTTGACCGCGATAGCCTCAGCTTGGCCTCGCCGCTCGGCTTCGAGGCCGGGGTATGCGCCGGGCGTATCGACAAAGGTCACGATGGGTGTGCCGAATTTCTCAGCGAGTTTCATTTTCAAAAGCGCTTTGCGGTAGCCCTCGGGGTGAGCGCAGCCGAAGTGGCACTTGATCCGTTCTTGCGTGGTACGCCCTTTGTGGTGGCCGACGACGAGACACTTGTGCGGCCCGATGCGCCCAAAGCCGCAGATGATCGCGGGGTCGTCGCCGTAGCGTCGGTCGCCGTGGAGTTCGCCAAAGTCGCGGACAAAGCGATCGATGTAGTCGCGGGACTGCGGCCTGTTCGGGTGCCTGCTCACGCGCACCGTGTCCCACGGGCTCAGATCGGTGTACAATTCTTTGAGCAGTTTGGCGTGCTGCTTGTGCAGATCGTTAAGATCAGCGGGGGAGGCCTTTGGCGTTGCCTCGAACCCTTCGACACCTGCCGGGGCGGCTGGGGAAGCGTTGCCCGTCTCGGCATCGCGGATCTTTTTCTCAATCTCAGCGAGGGGTTTTTCAAAGTCGAGTGTGTAGAAAGTGCCCATGATTGCTCCGTCGTCTGGGGTCTGCTTGCACAATAGTTTATGCTCACCACCACGAAGATGCAGCCGGGCACTCTCGGGTCGGCGGCTTGGGCATTTGAGGAAGGATTTTTGGAAGATGCAGAAGAACCAACCAGCGCTGGCGGTCATCGGTGGCGGCGCGATGGCGCAGGCGATCCTGGGCGGTGCCCGGCAGGCGGGAGTCTTGACCGGTAAGGTCTGCATCGCAGACCCGAACGAGGCGTGCCGGGATCTGTTTGAGGTCGCCGTGGCTTCGGCGGCGGAGGCTCTGGCTTGGCTGGTGGCCAACGAGGAAACAGCGGGGTCGGGGCAGGTGATGCTGGCGGTCAAGCCGCAGATGCTCGGCGATGTTGCCAAGGAGATCGCGGGATTGGTCGGCGATCGCGTCGTCATCTCGATCCTCGCGGGCGCTGGTGGCGAGCAGATCCGCGATGCACTCGGCGGCGAGTGCCGGGTTGTCCGCGTCATGCCCAACACGCCCGCGCAGATCGGGCGGGGTACAACTGCGATTTCTATATCCGCCAGCGCGAACGATGAGGATGCCGAGTTTGCTGAACGATTGTTTCACGGCGTGGGTGATGTTGTCGTTCGGCTCGACGAATCGATGATGGATGCGTTCACCGCCGTTGCGGGTTCTGGCCCGGCGTATGTGTTCTACCTCGCTGAGGCGATGCAGCGCGGCGCGATGGAAGTTGGGCTTGACGCCGAGACCGCGGCACGCATCGTCACCGAAACGGTTGCGGGCGCTGCGGAGTTGTTGAAGCAAGATGGCGCAACCGCCGCAGAATTGCGTGCGCGTGTGACGAGCAAGAATGGCACGACGCAGGCCGCGACGGATTCGTTTGATGCGTCGGATGTTGCCGACGCGATCGTGCGAGGGATCGTCGCGSCGAGAGACCGGGGCGATGAGCTTGGGCGGGGTTAGAAGTCTCGGCGGGCGAAGATGAGGCCGGCGATGAGCAGTACAAAGGCTTCAAACAGGAGCGAGGTGCCAAGCACCCAGCCGAGCGATCGGTCGTTGAAGGCCTTGGTGGTTGCGCGATTGACATCTGCATTGGAAACCCGCACATCGCCCGTGTCTTCATCGACGGTGGAGCCTTCATCATCCTCAGCCCCGAGGCTCAGCCACGCATCGAGATCATCCTGTGACATGACGAATCGCGTGAGCAGATTGACTGTTTCGCTGGTCTTGGGCAGGGCGGTCTTTGCGATAAAAACGCCGTTTCTCCAAGGCGCCAGTTTGCGGGCGAGCGTCGATTTCTTCTCGTGATTGTCGCGGAGCAACGGCAAGAAGACATTCACGCTGTCGAGTTCTTCTTGTGTTGGCTGGTAGGAATCCTCGACGACTTCGCCTTGATTTATGGCTCGGTTGATGTACATCAACGCCGCGTTTTTCTCGGCGAGAACGAGGCGAGCCTCGATCGTGGTTGCTTCTATCTTGACTCTCTCGTGGATGCCGACAAGTGTCTGGTCGGCGGCGTTGAGTATGAACAAAAAGAACCAAAACAGAATCGTCAGGAGCAGCGAAGCGATCGTTGAGCGTGTGAGGATGCCAAAGAGGGTCATGACGCAGAACAAGAAGCTAAAGAACACGATCACGACCGGGATTGCCAGAAGAATCTCTGGCATCCATGTCCCGCCACGGAGACCGATGACGAGGATCGATGCGATGCAAAAGAGCGAGACTTGCAGGCCAACAAACAACAAACCCGTGATGAATTTCGTAAGAAAGAGCCTGGTTCTTGAGATTGGCTTGCTGAGCATGGTCTCGATCTGGCCGCCGGTCAGAAGCGTTGGAAATATCCCGGCTGTCGACACGAGCGCCAGCACCGTGGCGATCCATGTCAGCCAGATACCGATACCAAGATTGAGAAACGCGGTTTTGTAAAACAGTTCAGGTGAGATGATGTTGGAGTTGACCGGGATAGGGAGTGTAAACCAGAGGGCGGTAATGCCTTCTTCGTTGATTCCGGTAATTCCGAATACAACGACGCACAGCCCGGACAAAACAAGCGTGATCCAGAAAAGCTTCTTGGCGTTGAGCTCTCGGTAGGCATCGACGAGCATGGCGGTGGTTTGGGTCAGCATCATGCGCCTCCCTTTTTCGACATCTTGGCGGCGCCGGGTGCGAGTGTTTCGCCGGTTTCGGGGTCGGTGACGGCTTGCATGAACAGGTCTTCGAGCGAGGGGCGGGTTCGTTTGATCGCAAGGATCGTGCCGTTTTTGGAGCGGATGCTGTCGATGATCGGCTGGATCTGGGCGGGGTCGTCGGAACTGATCAGCAGCCTGCTGCCTTCGATCTCGACCGCGTGGTTGGCGATTTTCTGGCCGGCGTAGCTTTGGAGGATCGGGGCGGATTGTGAATCGAGCTCTATCTCGTAGCGTTCTTGGCCGCTGGTCAGTTCTTCGATCGTGCCTTGCTTTGCGACGGCTCCCTGGACCAGAATCGCCACCCGGCTTGAGACTTGCTCGAGTTCTGAAAGGATGTGGCTGTTGACGAGGACGGTCTTGCCCTCATCACGCAGGTGTTCGAGAATCCGCCGGATGTCGCGCCGTCCGACCGGGTCCACGCCGTCGGTCGGCTCATCGAGCAGGACGAGGTCCGGGTCGTTGATGAGTGACTGGGCGATGCCGACGCGTTGACGCATGCCTTTGGAATACGAGCCGAGTTTTTTGTTGCCCCAGTCGCCCATGCCGACGAGTTCGAGCAGTTCGCTTGCTCTGCGTTTGCGGTCGCGCCGGTTGACATTGGACATCGCGCCGAAGAACTCGATGAGCTGTGTGCCGGTKAGGTACGGCGGGAAGCTGTGGTGCTCYGGGAGATACCCGACGCGCTGCAAGGCGGCCTTGTCGCCGATGGGTTTRCCSAGCATGGTGCCCGAGCAGCGCGAGGCGCGGATGACGGTCATGAGGATCTTGACAAGCGTTGATTTGCCTGCGCCGTTTGGTCCGAGCAGGCCAAAGACTTCGCCCCGGTGGACCTGCATGTCGATGCCGCGAAGCGCGGGCACACCTGCCTTGAACAGGCCCTTGTATGTCTTGGCGACATTCTGGATATCGATCGCGTAGTCTGTTGCCATGGTTCCCCAGAGGGTATTGGGTTTGGGCTAGCTCTGCTTTCGYGCGACGATGTGGAAAACRTGCCAGCGTTTGGTTGTGCCTTGGTAGTCCTGCTTGTCGCGTTCTTCCTCGTCRAACATTTCCAGRTCRAAGCCRTCAAAGAGAGCCTKKGCCTCGGCYCKKGTTTGGTGYGAKCGGTCKKGGATTGTCGCCCATGAATCTCGGTTGCCAAAGAGTTGGCCGCTGAACCGTCCCCCCGGCTCGATCGCGGTCGTCATTGTCTTCCAAAACCGGGCAAAGTGTTCCGGGATGCAGAACGGGATGGAAAAGCTTGCGTTGAGCAACCGAACCCGTGGCAGGTCGCCCAGTTCCTCGAAGCTGGACACGCGGGTTGTCAGCTTGGCGTGGTTTGCGAGGCCGGGTCGTTTGAGGAGTTGGTCGATGCCGACCTGTGAGCCGTCGAGGGCGAGAACCTGCCAGCCTCGCTCGAGGAGTTCCTGTGTGTCGCGTCCCTCGCCGCAACCGAGGTCGATTGCTGTGGTTGGTTTCTCATCGCCGAAGCGATCGAATGCCTCGATGAGCGTTTCCCGCGCGGGTTTGCCGGCGACGGAGGCGAAGTAGCCCGGCCAGTCGCGGGTGGCGCCGTAAATGAAGGATGGCGGTGCATCTGGAAGCGGATCGGGCGTGCTGGTTGGTTCTGACATATCGTTGATGGTATGTACCCGGACCTCCGCTCGTTTATCTCGGCCCTCGACGATGCGGGGGAACTTGTGCGCATCACCGARCARGTCTCGCCGGTGCTCGAGATYTCRGCGATCGTTGACCGSATWTGCAAAGCMRAAGCMCCKGGCGAACCRAGCRCCKCAGCCAARAACGCSGACCCKGAGAAYTSGGACMRWGGCGGGCCAGCGATTCTTTTTGAGAATGTCGCAGGCTCGGATGTGCCCCTCTTGATCAATGCGTTTGGYAGCTATCGGCGTGTTGAGATGGCGCTCGGGTGTGATGAACTCGGGCACACGCCGGGCGGGTTTGATGCGCTCGGCGCGAAGATTGGCGAACTGCTCAAGCCCGAACCGCCGAGGTCATTCAAAGATGCGATCGTAATGGCCAAGCGCTTTGCGCCGCTGCTSAAGGTTGGTCCAAAGCGGAAGAAGAAACCCGGCGCGTGTCAGGAACGCGTGCTGCGTGGGAATGACATCGATCTGACCAAGCTGCCGTTCATCCGGTGCTGGCCGCAAGACGGCGACTTCGCGTCGATGGGATACCGGGCCGATGTGAACGACGACATTGCGGGGCTTGGGCATCCCGCGATCGATGCGCAAGAGTGGAACGAAAGATACCGAGGCCGATACATCACCTTCGCGGGAATCCACACGATCCACGCGGACGATGCGGATGATCCGAAGCCGGCGAGCSRYRNASATSRKKMTGNACCGCGTGCAGTTGATGGGCAAGGATCGTCTTGCGATGCACTGGCATGTGCATCACGACGGGGCCGCCCATTGGCGCTCGTGGAAAGAACTCGGCAAACCGATGCCGGTGGCGATCGTGTTCGGTGGGCCGAGCGTGCTGCCGTATGCGGCGACGGCTCCTTTGCCGCCGGGGATCAGCGAGCTTTTGCTTGCGGGGTTCCTCAATAAGAAAGGCATCAAGATGTGTCGGGGCGCGAGTGTGCCGTTGTGGGTGCCGAGCGATGCGGAGATCGTGATCGAGGGGTTTGTGCGCACGGATGCGGGGGAAGTCGACTTTGATCCGGCGACGGATGAACTCGGTCCGGGCGCTGTGTTTGAGGGGCCGTTTGGGGWCCACACCGGATTTTATTCACTCCCGGATAGGTATCCGATTCTTGAAGTGTCAGCGGTGACGATGCGCCAGAAGCCTGTGTTCCCGGCGACGATCGTGGGGGCACCGCCACAAGAAGACTACTACCTCGGCAAGGCGACCGAACGCATTTTCTTGCCGATGCTCAAGACACTGATCCACGACATCGAGGACTACGACCTGCCGATGTTCGGCGCGTTCCACAACTGCGCGTGCTTGCAGATCAAAAAGGCGTACCCGTTGCAGGCGCGGCGTGTGATGCRCGCGGTCTGGGGCGCGGGGCAGATGGCGTGGACGAAGACGATCTTTGTCGTTGATGAGAGCGTTGATGTCCACGACTGGCGCGCGGTGGTGCGGGCGGCGGCTGAGCATTGCGATCCGGCGTGCGATGTGGAGATGGTGCGAGGCCCGCTGGATATCCTCGATCACGCGGCCCCGTGGCTTGGCGCGGGCGGGAAGATGGGCTTTGACTGCACGCCCAAGTGGGCCGGTGAAGAGCCACACCAGCACGCAAAGCCAACGGTAAGGCGAGCGTTTGCGGGGCACAGCGACATCGCTGGATGTGTGGCGAAGATTGACGGTGTTGTCAGTGCCGCGATGCCGGAATCACTCGGCGGCTGGCTCTTTGTTTCGACCGACAAACGCGGGCAGGAAGATGTCACAGCGCTGGCGGAGCGCGTGCTAGATGCGGCGGACACGACCGAGCATGGGCCGCCGGCGTACATCGTGATTCTGCGTAAGAATGTCGATGTTGCTGACGAAGCCTTGGCGATGTTTCACTGGGTTGCCAACGCCGACATGTTGCGAGATGCGCATGTGTCGGGGCGGACGATGTGGTTCGATGCGACACCCAAGGAGCCGTCGGGATATGGCGGCATCCCGGCGCGGCAGTGGCCAGCATACTTGGAGATGGATGAAGCAACGCAGCAGATGGTTCGCCAGCGGTGGGAGAGTTATGGCTTTTCGCCGAACGCCTACTCAGCCGCCAAGCTGTGGGACTGATTCTTGAACAGTGCGAGGCATCGCCATGAGGTGTATGTTACGGTCGATCGCCTCGACGACTTCTTTGTGTAGCCGCTTCGAGTTTGTGACCGCATCACCAGAACTCAGCCCGTTGACCAAGACGCTAAACGCTGCGCCCTGTCCGGTTTCTTCGTTGATGATGTAGCCCGAGAGGCAGCGGACCTTGTTGATCGTGCCGGTCTTGGCGTAGAGTGCATTTGAAAGCTCGCTGAATCGGAATCGTTGACGGAGTTTGGTTGTGCCGGTCGGGAGCGAGCCGAGCATCGCGGGGCGGACCTCATCGTCGTGGTAGATGTCGTAGAGCCAGGCGGTGAAGGTCGATGCGCGGACCCGGTTTTTACGCGACATACCCGAGCCGTCGCGGATAACCATCGAGGAGGCGTGGTCGGGGCCGAGCCGTTCGGCGATGAGCATGCGGATGACCGCGCTGCCGTTGCTCCACGAGCCGGGTTCACCCGTGACCATGTTGCCCATCCGCTTGAGCAGGGCCTCGGCGTACATGTTGTGTGAGTCGTAGTTGACGCGGTGGAGGATCTCGTCGAGCGTCGTTGTGTGCCTTGCAAGGGCTTGTCCTGAGAACTTGAAAGCCTCGTGGGTGCCGGCGAGCCGGACGGCTTCTTGCGGTGTCCTGCCGTTGCCCACGATCACGCCCCGGCTCGAGAGCCGATCTGCGATGATGTTGCCAAAG
>NVSP01000066.1 GCA_002732755.1 Phycisphaera sp. | reverse complement strand
CATATCTCGGTGACCAATGCCGCTGAGATTGAATCTGAGGGCGCGGGCGGTTCGGAGCAAGAGCAAGAGGCGGTTGTGGAATCAGAGAATCAATCGGTACGGCCTGCGCAGTACGCTGCCAGCGGCGGGGCCGATTTGACCGGMWYMKMWGCWSWKNGTRWYGWMYKASWAYCNAACCRGYSWWNNAYKAKKYAGATRSNTMYGCTYGNNGMKKKTGNATGCGGATGCGCAGCAGACTCTCAAGTGGGTAGCTGAGGAGGTCGCTGAGATCACTGAGATCGCAAAATCGATCGAGTCGGCCGACATCCAGTTACAGGACGGGCCGGGATCTGGGGGGGAAACCGAATTCGATGATGCGTTCATTCCCCTTGATGGCGTGTCAGGGTTTGACCCAGATGCGATAGCAGCCGAAGAAGATGTTGTGGCAGAGAACCACTCGGATGGGTTCTTGAGCAAGTTCTGGGTCATGCTGCGTGCCGGGCTTGGAACAACAAATCGCGCCGATGATGGACAATCGACAGCCGGCACACAGGACCGAGGCGCAGGGGCGCACCGATCTAGCAAGAAGTAAGTGAACGGGTCGCACATTCGCGGATCGCAGGAAGCAATCGCCGAGCAGATCGGTGCAGTGAAGAGGTGACAGATGCCATCTGACAAGTCAAAAAGTAGCGGGTTTGATGATTGGGCACACACCCTGCTCACCGAACTCGAGCAGCAAACGCCCGAAGCGATCCGCAAGCAGAGGACAAATGAGCGCCACGAGATCCGTTGCGGCGTGACCGTCCGCCCGGGGAACGCGAGCGACTCACATAAGCCTGCTGTTGAAGCGGTGACAGGCGATGTTTCTTCTGGCGGGTGCCAGGTGATGTCGTCACAGCCACTGTGTGTGGGCGATGTGTACAAGCTGGAGTTTGAGAAGGGCGAGTTGGATCTGCCGGCGATCTACGCAAGGTGTCTGCGGTGCCGACTGGTCCGCGAGGATGCGTTCGAGTCCGGCTTTGCGTTCTTTACCCCGGTGAAGCTCGAAGAGATGAAGGCCGCCGACTCGATCATGGACAGCCTGATCTGATCCTTGAACGGATGTGGGAGAATATGACTACTGCAGAAAATCAAACCGAGTCGCGCCAGAATGTACAGGGGGTTGTGGGGAAGATATCCTCGCTCATCAACGCTCTTGCGCTGCGGGACGAGTCGCCCGCAGCGTTCTACAAGCACTCAGGCGCGGCCATTGTGCAGGGGTTTTCAAGCCCCTACGGCATGATGAGCGCCAGATTTGGCGCGGAAATCGTTGACGACTACTGGCACACCGGATCGACCGATCCATCATTCTGGAAGAAGCCTGTTGAGGAACTACTCAACGAGTCGATGCAAGAAGCCAAGCCTATAGCAAGGAGTTTCTCGGCAAAGAACGCCGAGTTTCAGATCGCCCTGATTTCGGTCATCCTCAGAGACATCGGTGGCTCCATGATCGGTGTGATGAGCCTTGTCGTACGGTGTACCGATGAGTTCACGGCGATCATGTACCGGGAACTGCTMGAATCGTTTACCGCACAGATAGCGGCGGGTGCAGCACGAATTGCTGAGGCGGCAAAGGCGCCGCAAGAAGACGCCCCCGATGCGAATATTTCGAAAGCTGCGCAGTACACATCGGGCGTAGAGATGGCCTTTGCGTTGGTGTCGAGTCTGCGGAGCAAGCTCGGGTGCGAGCAAGCCGCGATCGGGACAGCCGACGGTGCGAAGGTAAAAATTCAGGCGGTCTCCGGGCTTGATGAGGTCAGCGATAAAGCCGAAGCAGTGAGGTTGATGGCAGATGCGATGGGCGAAGCCGCCGACCGCCAGAAGCGAATTATCTGTCAGAATGGCGCAAAGCAGGATGACTCTGGTGACAAGGGCTATCGCGTCCACAAAGCATGGTTTGACAAACTCGGCGGCGCGTGTGTCGCATCGATCCCGCTCGATGCGGGCAACGGGTCGAAGATGGTCGTGAGCATGCGCAGGCGCGCTGAGCTTCCCTTCAATGCCGAGGAACTCGACTCGATCGAGACCCTGATGGCTCCGTATGCCCCGGCGTTTGGATTGATCGACAAGGCAAACAGATCGCTCTTTGCGCACGCCTCAAAGTCTACAAAGACAACAACTCGAAATATATTTAGACCGACAGGATGGGGCCGAAAGGTCTTTGTGCTGGGGGTGTTGTCGCTCATGGCATGGGTTGGCTTTGGAACGATGAGCTACAACATCAATGCTCCTGCGACGGTGCGTCCAACGATCGTGCGCCACATCGGTGCGCCGCTTGAAGGCACACTGATCGCAGCGTTTGTGACCGCGGGAGACCGTGTGGAAGAAGGTCAGGTGCTCGCGCTCTTCGACGACAGCGAGCTTCAGGTTCAGCGTCAACAACTGCTCGCCGAGATCCAGATTGCCCAGATCAATGAGAACAGGGCGCTCAGTGAGAGCTCCGGGGTTGATGCTGAGCTGGCGCGTGCTGAGAAAGCTCTGGCAATAGCGCGGCTTGCCGGGGTTGATCGCCTGATCGACCGCTCCAAGATCGTGGCGCCATTCGCTGGTATCGTGATGAACGGCGACCTCCGCGCCCGCATCGGCGAGAGCATGCCGCTGGGTACCGCGATGTTCGAGATCGCCGACGAGGCGGGCTGGACCATTGATGTTCAGATGCCCCAGCGAGTGGCCGGGGAACTCCGCGCAGGAGGCGTGGGAAACTTCGCACCAAACGCGAAACCAGAAGAGCTCATCGATCTGCAGATCGTGCGGATTCAGCCTCTTGCCCAGCCTATGGGCGGCAAAACGGTATACATTGCCGAGGCAGAGCTTTCTAATGTTGGCGAGTGGGTCAAGCCGGGGATGGAAGGCATGGCGCGTGTCGAGTTTGGTGATCGCCCCGTGTGGTGGGTGGCATCGCACAGAATGGTCAACTACTTCAGGATGAACTTCTGGCTATGAGCAAGGGCAACCAAGCAGATCCGATCGCGCCCCGTCTGCGCCCCGCGCAGGTCGGCTTTCGCCAAGACCTCGAGGTCCACCGCCATGTTTTCCGCGGCGAGGTGTCCTATGTCTACCGCGACCCGATGACCCTTGCTGTCCACAAGGTCAGCGAGGCCGACTATCAGCTCTGCGCTGCGCTCGATGAAGACAAATCGCTCGGCGATGTGTTCGATCAACTCGTCGCCGACGGCAGGGTTGAGCAGGAAGACGAAGAGAGCTTCTTCCAGTTCATTCTCAGTTTGCATGGACTTGGGTTTCTTAATCTACCTGTGCCCGACAGCGAATCGCTCTACCGCCGACGCCAGCAGAAACTCAAAGCCAAACGGTCGGCGAAAATCATGGGGTTTCTGTTCCTGCAGGTGCCGCTGATTAATCCAGATACATTCCTCGAACGAACCAAACATTTGGTGTCGTGGGTGTTCACGAAGTGGGCGCTGATGGTCTGGACCGTTGTGGTCAGCAGTGCGCTGCTCCTGCTGATCCGAAACTGGGGCGAGTTCTTCACGCCGATCGGCGATGTGTTTACGCCAGAACGCCTGATGGGCATGTGGTTCTCACTCGTCATACTAAAGGTTATTCACGAATATGGCCACGCGTACGCCTGCAAATTCTTCGGCGGCGAAGTGCCAGAAATAGGCGCGTTCTTTATCGCGGGGACGCCCTGCGCGTATTGCGATTGCACCTCGTCGTGGGGCTTTACCAAGCGGACGCAACGGCTGATCGTTGTGTTGGCGGGTATGTATATTGAACTGTTTATCGCAGCGATTGCCGTATTTGTGTGGGCGATTGCTCCCTCGGCTACGGTCAAACTGATTGCCTTTGACATCGTTGTTGTCGCCGGTGTCGCAACCGTGCTGGCCAACCTCAACCCGCTGATGCGTTTCGACGGCTACTACATCGCCAGCGATGTGATGGAGATCCCAAACCTTAGAGGCACCGCGCAGAAGCAAGCGATCAACTTGCTCAAGCACCTCTCTATCGGTGTGCCGATGCCGCCCAACAGGTACAGCTTTGGGCTCAACACCGGCCTAGTGATCTTTGGTGTGCTTAGCGCCTTGTACAAAATCACGATCGTGCTTGGTATCTCAGCACTGCTGTCAACAAAGTATCTCTACCTCGGTATCGGGCTGGCAACATTCTACTGCGGGATGGAGTTCTACAAAGCTGCCAAGAATATCGGCAACTACCTCATCCACTCAGAAGAAGCMAAGTTGCACCGCATCCGCGCCGGCGCTCTCGCGTCGGTGGTCTTTGCGGCTCTGCCCGTGGCGATCGTTTTCGTGCCCGTTCCTCGACCGATCATGGCGACCGGTATGGTTGGGTTCGAACACGAGCAGTCCTACTACGCGGGAACCGATGGGTTTGTCTCAAACATCCATGTCAATCCCGGCGATGTGCTCAGCAAGGGCGCACCCATCGCCACGCTCGACAACCCGCACGCACAAGATGCGGTTGATGCGGCAAGGCATGAATACGAATCCTCAATCATCCGCGCCGACTCGCTGCTTGCCGATGATCCATCGCAAGCGGCGGTCCATCGCAAAACCGCGGAGTCATCGCTTGTCAGACTTCGCCGTGAAGAAGAACTCCTTGAACGCTTGGTAGTTTCCGCCGATGGCAGTGCTGKTGTCATCGAGTCGCTTCCAAAGAGCATGGAAGGAAGCTTCGTTGCGATTGGCGCTCCCGTCGCGACAACCGGTTCCGGGCGGTGGGTGATACGCGGCCTCGTGCGTGAATCGCTTCTTGCCGACATAGGACTGCGGGTTGGTGACGATATTGAGTTCCGCTCGGCGAGCAACCCCGCAGAATCGATCAACGCCACGATCACCCACATCGGGCAACTCGGGAAAAAAGAGATCGCCCACGAAACGCTCACGGCGCTGGGTGGCGGGGATATCCCGATCTCGCCGGTCACGGGTGAGGCCAACGAGCCGTACTTTGAGATCGAGGCCATCCTCAGCGGGCAACCGTCGGTGAGCTTTGGGATTACAGGCCGAATCCACTTGGGCACACACCGAGAACCCATCGCAACTTCGCTCTGGCGATCGGGTTTGCGGCTCATGCAAAAGCTCGAACAGCACTAACTCCAACGCTATCTCTCAACTTCTCTCAACAGAATAGGGTTATGTTCACAGCTCTCATGTGTCAGCACGGCGCGATGCGTGTATGCTCCGCCCGATGGCTGAGGAATCTGTACCAGCGCTCGCGGCACCGCCCCGGGCCAAAGACAACCCGCTCACTCGCAGCAAGGCTGGCCTTGCTGGTCTTGCRYKMWKSSTCRCSGKRGSSSKRYYTTGTCTCGGGTCGCTGTTCTGGACGCTCGCGCCAGCACCCGGCGCAGCCGAGGGCGACAAGACACCTTGGTACAACTCGGGCGACCCCAGTAACGGCAGGTTGCCACCCGTCTGGGCACCCGTTGACCGCGAGCGAGCGATCCGCTTCAACGAGAATGTTGACCCTGACACGATCGCACAGATCGCTGCCAAGCACAGCATGACGATCGATGAGGTCATCAAGTCAACCGATGGGCCAGTCTATCGGGAGATGAAGAAACACTGGAACACCTCGCTGCTCGGAACAGATAAACTTGGGCGGAGCATGTTCGTCAGGGTGCTTACCGGCGGCGGGATCAGTCTTGGCATCGGGCTGGCTGCTGCGTTTATCAGTGTCTTCATCGGAACGACCTACGGCGTGATCGCGGGGTACGCCGGTGGCAAGATCGATGCGGTCATGATGCGCATCGTCGATATTATCTATGGCTTGCCGTACATCCTGCTCGTTGTGCTTCTGGCGGTCGCGGGCGATGCCGTGGTTGACAACTTCATTAGCCAGCAGGGCAACCGCACCGCCTATGTGGCAAAGGAAGCCCGCATGGTTGCGGTTGAACTGGGCTTGCCCGACACCGCGACGGCTGTCAAGAACCTCTTGACCGATGACCCAGAACTTCGCCAAGAACTCGAAGTGCAAGCCCGCGCCGCGATTCCGCCCAAAGAACTCAGCGAGATGCAGCGGCGAGCGATCGACCTCGGGGTGCTGTTGGTTGCGATCGGCGGCGTGAGTTGGCTGACCATGGCGCGGGTGATCCGTGGCCAGGTCCTGAGTCTCAAAGCGCAACCCTTCATGGAGGCCGCCCGCGCGATCGGTGTGCCGCTGCACCGGCAATTCCTCAAGCACCTGCTGCCAAACCTGCTCGGCCCGATCATTGTGTACACAACGCTGACCGTGCCGCAGGCGATCCTGCAAGAGAGTTTCCTGAGCTTCCTTGGGATCGGCGTGAAGCTGCCGCTGCCCAGTTGGGGCAACCTCGCAGCCGACGGGCTCGAAGCGATCAATCGGCACCGCTCGGAATGGTGGCTGCTGCTCTCGCCGTGTGTTTTGCTCGGGCTGACTCTGCTGGCGCTGAACTTTGTCGGCGAGGGTTTGCGTGAGGCGTTCGATCCAAAGAGGGCACGCAAGTGAACACCGATCAAGCCAACAACAGCCCGCTGCTTCGGATTGAAGACCTCGCGGTGTCGTTTGACAACGCCGGCGGGCCACGAATCCAAGCCGTCGATGGCGCCAACCTTGCGATCTACCCGAGGCAAACCGTCGCGGTCGTCGGCGAATCCGGTTGCGGCAAAAGCGTCACGGCGCTCAGCCTGCTCGGGCTTATCCCAAGCCCGCCTTCGCGCGTTGACCGCGGTACGATCACATTCGCATCCGGCAAAGGTGAAATTGATCTTCWCAAGCTCAATTCATCGCAGATGCGCGACATTCGCGGCGGCGACATCGCCATGATCTTTCAGGAACCAATGACGAGCCTCAACCCGGTCTTCTCGATCGGCGAACAGATCCTCGAAGCGATCCGGTTGCACCGGGGTGTCTCGGGATCAAAAGCCCACGCGATCGCGGTCAAGGCGCTCCTCGATGTCGGCATCGAGGATGCAGAGCACCGGATGAAGGCGTACCCGCACCAGTTCTCGGGCGGCATGCGCCAACGCGCGATGATCGCCATGGCGCTCTCGTGTCGGCCAAAGCTTCTGCTCGCGGATGAACCTACAACGGCTCTTGATGTCACGGTCCAGAAACAGATCCTCGACCTGATCGGCTCGCTCAAAGCCGAGCTTGATATGGCGGTCATGCTGATTACCCACGACCTCGGTGTCGTGGCCGAGTACGCGGATGTGGTGTGTGTGATGTACGCGGGCCGGGTTGTCGAGTACGCACAAACGGGCGCGTTGTATTCGAAGCCGTTGCATCCATACACACGGGGTCTGCTTGCGTGCATACCAACGCTTGACCGGAGCCAATCCACCGAGGAACAACTGGTGACGGTCGCCGATGTGGTCGATGATGAATCGCAATGGACCGGCTTTGCTTCGCGGCTTGGGCTGAATGATGCGCCGGATCTTCGCCCGTGGTGGCCATGGCACGATCCGCCGAGTGATGTTGTTGTTTCGGATGGTGGAATACCAAACTACGAGTTGACGGAGGTTGAGCCGGGGCACTGGGTTGGGCTTTGGCGGACCGAGTCGGTTGCCAGCGAGAAGCCGCCGCTGCGTGTGCGCCCGGTTGATCTTGACTCATGCCGACCCACAGTCGGGGTGTAGCGCGGTGCGATCGATCCTTGTCATAGATAGAGACATGGCGCACCGAGAGCTGCCRYMSWTYCRAAMSWYGTWSAWYKGANWGGTNNTSANKMTGNSSSTGCRAGNTNKACTCTTGCTGTTCCAGACGACATGTGCCACGAGCAGCCCGATCTGCCGGGCGTTACGGTGCTTGGCTACCGCGATCGCGGGGTTCCCTGGACACGCAACCTGCGGTGCCGGGATTTGGTATCGAGGCTGGGCGATGTGGATCAGGAAACGGCGCTGGTTCACGGCCTCGGCGGTAAATCGCACATGATCGCCGCCGAGGTTTCGCACCAACTCGGCACGCCGGTGCTTCTTGATGTCCATTCGCGGGAGACCATTCCTCGTGCAGCAGGTATCGCGCGTGAGCGCTCGGGCGAGTGTTTGCTTCTGACTCCGAGTCCCCAGCTCGCACGCGCGCTGACGGCTGCCGGTGCGGCACCGGCCTCGGTTCGGGAACTGGCGTGGGGCGTTATGAAATCGGATAGCACAGAACGACCAACGACGGACCACGCCATCGGGATCGTATTGACCGGCAGCGGGAACAACCGAGCAAGCTGGGAATCGGTGCTCCGTGGTCTTGCGCAAATCGCAAGCAAGCGGGAGGACTTTGTGATCCTCGCCGATGCCGATGCGGTGCGAAAGTCCGACATCAGCAGCCTTGTCAGTTCACTCGGGTTGTCGCCTCTGTTCTCTCGCGTACCAAGGCTCGAGGCTGACCGCCAAGTGGTTCTGCTTACGGATATTCTCGTGTGCCCCGACGCCGAGGGTGATCACCGCAGCATCGTGCTCGATGCGATGGCAGCCGGGATGGCAGTTGTTGCGGCAGAAGACAGCGACATCCCGGCGCTCTGCGACCCAAAGATTGCCCGATTGATTTCGGGCGAAGCCTCAGRGTGGGCAAGCACAATCGGTTCTCTCATCGAGAACTCCACGCAGCGGCACGAACTTGGCGCAAGCGCGATGGCGTATGTTGCCGAGCATCACAGGCCCAGCCGATATGTCGCCGGGCTTGTTGATGCCTACGGCTGGATGCTCGGGGCCGATTCGATCCCCATGACCGGCGAACTTTCATGACCGGCAGGCTCCCGTTCCGCGCGGGCGATCTCCGCAAAGACGCAGCGAAGAAACCGGACCCGGATGCGCCGATCTCTGTCTCGGTGCTGGCTGGGATACTCGACGCCGCGGTTCGAGAGGGCACACCAACAAAGCTACGAGTCATCGGCGAGATCAGCGGCTTCCGCGAGCGCACGCACTGGTACTTCGACCTCAAAGATGCAGACGCTGTTGTGCAGTGCGTCGTCTTTGCATCGAGCGTCCGCAAGCTCGGCTTCGTTCCAGAGAACGGGCAGGAAGTCATCGCCACCGGCAGGATCGACTACTACGCAAAATCGGGCAAAGTCTCGCTCATCGCAACCCGGCTCGAACCAGTCGGTGCTGGCGCGCTGGATCTTGCGTACCAGAAACTGGTCGAAGAACTCCGCGGGCTTGGTTGGTTTGAACAAGAGCGCAAGCGCCATTTGCCGTTCTTTCCCAAACGCATCGCGGTCCTGACAAGCCGATCTTCAGCGGCGTAYCAGGATGTACTCGACACCGCCAAACGACGGTGCGCTGCTGTTGAGATTCTGCTTGTCGATGTGCGCGTGCAGGGCGAAGCCGCGACCGCTGAGATTGCAGAAGCGATCCGCGACATTGGTAGATTGCACGAGCGGCTGGGTGTCCAAGCGATCCTCGTCACTCGCGGCGGCGGTTCCAAGGAAGACCTCTGGTGTTTCAACGAACGGGTCGTTGCGCAGGCCATCGTTGATTCGCCGATCCCGGTGGTCGCAGCGATCGGGCACGAGACGGATACGACGATCGCTGAACTCGTCGCCGATGTCCGGGGCGCGACACCCACGCAGGCGGTCATGCGGCTCGTGCCCGATGCCGAGGCGCTCAGCGAGCAAGTTTCGCGTCAGGCGTCACGGCTCAGCCAGAGTTACGCGAGACTGTTGAACGATTCAGTGTCTCGGCTGGACGCGATTCAGAGCCGACCGATCTTTCGCCGGCCCAAATCGATCGTGTCGCTGTTGCGCGGTGAGTTGGACACGCTGACACAGAGGCTCGCCCACGCGGCTCATCAGCAGACCAGTTCGCGCGCGATCAGACTCGAACGGCTCGCGGGTCGGCTCGAACAGAACAGGCCCGACCGCATCGCCGGTCGCCGTGAACGCCAGAACGCAGCCAAGCTCGCATCGGTCGAGCAACGGCTCATCGCTGCGGTCAAGCGAAAACTCGACAACGGAAAGTACCGGCTTGCAGGGCTTTCGCGTGAACTCGCGGCGGTCTCGCCGATCGCGGTGCTCGAACGCGGCTATTCGGTCACACTCGATGCCAAGGGCAAAGCGGTCGGCTCGATCAAGGATCTTGCGACTGGTGATGTGATCGAGACCCGGCTGACCGATGGTTCGGTGCGGTCGGTGGTGGGCCAGAGCGACCCGACCCGCAGGCCGCCGAGGCGTAAGCCAAGAAAGCCCGACGAGCCGGACCAGATGGATCTTTTCGACGGCAAGCGGTAGGGTCTGCCGACCGTTCGGCAAGAAGTGTGGAGTGACCAATGGCCAGCAAGAAGGTAGAAACCAACAAATCAGGCGACCAGAGCTTCGAAGGCTCAATGCAAGAGCTTGAAGCGCTGATCGAGCGGATCGAATCGGGAGAGATCGGGCTTGAAGAGTCGATCAMGGCATACGAKCGAGGTGTCGATCTAATCAAGGGCTGCCGGGGTGTGCTCGGGGCTGCTGAGCAGCGGGTCGAAGAACTCAGCAAGAAACTCCAGGCCGAGGGGCGGGACGAAGAGAGCGGATGACCGACGAGTTCAAGATGCACATGTACGGCTTCGTCTCAACGTGGCTCCCGGTTCTCTGGGTGTTTGCTGTCGGTGCCTGCGTAGGCTCGCTCGTCAATGTGCTCGTGTACAGGTTGCCCAAGGGCCTGCCCGTCATCGTGCCCAGCTCGCGCTGCCCAAAGTGCGACACGAAGCTGACATTCAAAGAGAACATCCCGATTCTGGGTTGGCTGATGCTGCGTGGCAAGTGCAAGTTTTGCAAGCAGTCGATCTCGCCCGAGTACCCGATCGTCGAGACGATCGTGGCGGTGCTCTTTGCGGGGACATATTTGTTGTGGTATGTCGCGGTGCCCAACCGTGAGTGGCTGGGCCTCGAGTGGGGCGCGATCAAGCCCGAGTGGGCCAAGAACGGCGTCATGGAAACCTGGCCCGCGTTCACAGCACTCATGGTTCTGCTGGCTTCGCTGGTCGCCATGACGATCGTGGATCTCAAGACCTACACCATCCCGCTCGTTCTGACCTGGGTGCCGGTGTGTGTGGCTCTTGTGCTGCACCCGGTCAATGCGCTCTTGGTCGATCGGTTTGGGCTTGGCTACTCCGCGGGGACGCTTGGCAACTGGATCATCGCTATCCCAGAGCCCGGCGGGTGGTGGTGGGTCGGTGCGTGCGCGGGCGTTGTCCTTGGTTTGGTTCYTGCCAACGTGCTCGTTGCGACGGGCGCGATCGGGCGTAGCTTTGCCGACTACGAGGAATGGGAAGCCAAGGCCCTTGCCGAGGAGAAGGCCAAGCGAGTCGAGGCAGGCGAGCCAGAGATCGTGACGGATGAGGAATCGTGTGCAGATCCCAAAGCCGACACGCCCGAGATGTGGGTCATGTACCCGCACGCGAGGCGGGAGATGGTCCGCGAATTGGCGTTTCTGGCCCCCGCAGCAGCGATCGGCTGGGGTGGGGCGGTTCTGGTGTCGAATCTCGGCGGGGCCGCTGATGTGCCGCTCTTG
>NVSP01000065.1 GCA_002732755.1 Phycisphaera sp. | reverse complement strand
CTCGTCGTCGAGCTCCTCGAGATCCTCGTCGTCTTCGTCGAGTTCCTCCAGATCATCGAGTTCTTCGAGGACCTCATCGGCAGCGACAAACGGTTTGTCCTCGAGACCTGCGGCACGGGTTACGAGGCGGGATTGCTGACGGCGAGTTTCAAGCCGCACCTGATGCTGCTCGACTACAAGCTGCCCGACATCAACGGCAACGAGGTGTGCAAACGCATCCGCTCGACAGATGAGCTTTCCAACATCAAGGTGATCTTTATCTCGGGTGTGATCGACCGGGCCGAGGCGGAGCAGCTTCTGACCGCGGGCGCCGACGAGTTCCTGAAAAAGCCGTTTGATATCCAAGAGCTGATGGCCGTAATCGAGAAGCACCTGGGCATCGAGGCACTCGCCGGCGGCAACAATACTCTGAGAAACCTCTAACGCGGGAGATGCGCCTTGCACGCAACATCGCAGCCCGCTGCTGACAAAGAGCGCATCGAGTTGATCCTCGAACGGATCGATCAGCTCCCCACGCTCTCACCGATTGCGCAGAAGCTCCTCGAAGCGGCATCCAACGACGATGTCGATATCGCAGAACTCGCATCGCTCATCGAGTCTGACCCGGCCTTGACGGGCAAGGTCCTCTCGCTCTGCCGGCGCAGCGATCGCGGGCTGGGCGACAGCATCACCAGCGTCATGCACGCGATCACACTCGTTGGGCTTGAAGCGATCCGGGCGGCGGTCCTGAGCGTCGAGGTGTACGAGCTGCTCAACGCCAACGACTCCGAGGAGAACACGAGCGCGTTTGACACCAAGGGCCATTGGCAGGCGTGCATGTCCGTCGCGTCCGCGTGCGAGCTGATCGCGGCATCGCACAAGGGCACCAAGATCCGCCCAGAGGCTGCGTTCACCGCTGGGCTTTTGCACGGCCTCGGTCGGTCGGCGCTCAACATGGCGCTGCCCGAGTCCTACGGCAAGGTGCTCCGCGTCGCAGAACAACGCGGCGAGGACTCAGCGGGGCTTGAGCGCGAGCTGATCGGGATCGACCACCACGCGGCGGGGCGCAGGCTCGCTGAGCACTGGGGCTTGCCGCAGGCTTTGCAAGACATCGCGTGGCTCTACGACCTGCCAGCCGAGAGCATCCCGGTGACCGAGCACCGCCCGCTGATCGGGATCGTTGCGTCCGCGCGGGCGCTGTGCCGAAGGCTGAATATGGGCTGGTTCGGCGACTACGGCCAACCCAAGGACATCGCGGCGCTGGCGCCAAAGTTTGGGCTTGACCCAGACGCGATCGAAGAAGTCTCGACCAAGATCCACGAGCGCGTTTCGGAACGCTGCTCTGCGTTTGGTATGGAAAATATCTCGCCCGCGGAGGTCCTGATCCAGTCGGTCACACGCGCCAACTCTCGGCTCGCTGCCATGAACCGGGCGCTCTCGGCGCGCAGCACGCACGGCACGCAACAGAAGAAGGTCCTCGACGCCATCGGGTCGTTCTGTCAAGAAAGCCATCAGGGAACGGGGCTGGCCAACGCGATGTCGCATATCGCAGGCTCGGCTGCGGACCTTATCGACGGCGAACTATTCACGATTGTAACGCAAGCCAACCGGGGCCAGCACTGGCGCTTGTTCCGGTTTACATCTGATGGYGCGCTGATTCGMTCRGAGATTCTYGAGCCGCCGYTGGTYGGCCCGGACGACCGCGCGACGGTTTCGATGCTCGCCGATGCGCACCAAACGCTSGCGGTGGGCACAAAGGTGATGCCTTGGCTCTGCCAGTACGCCGCYGARACGGTCGAGCTTGATGCGATCCGCATCTTGCCGCTGCTGACGGGTGACGAGTCGATCGAGCGCGACGGGCAGGCCGCGGTCTTGCTTGTCGAGAGCGAGTTCGAGGCATCGGTCAAAAGCTCCACACAGCGCACAGCATTGCTTGCCGTCTGGGGCGCAGCGGTCGCGTCGGCGCTTCGGCACGAACACGGCCGGCGGCTCTCGGATGAACTCGCTGACCGCCACCGCGATCTGTCGGCAACGCAAGCCAAACTCGCAGAGACACAATCGATGGCGCGGCTGGGCGTCATGACCGCGGGCGCAGCCCACGAGATGAACAACCCGCTGACCGTCATCAAGGGCTACGCACAGGTGCTGCGCACACGCGTCGTGGACACTGAACTGCGGAACCTTGCCGACAAGATCGGGCACGCGGCATCTGAGATCAGCGACCTGATCACGAGCATGAACCTGATCGCCGACCCGCCCAAGCCAAAGCCCGAAAAGGTGTCGATCCAGGGGCTTATCAACAAGTGCGTGATGGAAGCCCGCGAGCGCACGCGCATGAACTGCGCCTCGCGGGTGTCGGTGCCTTCACATTTACCGGTGGCACTGCTCGACCCGCAACTGCTTAGTCAGGCGCTAGTTGAACTGATCGCAAACGCTGCGGAATCCGGCTCAGACGAAATCATCGAGATACGCGTTCAAATCGATCAACTCGACGACCGACTGTTGATCATGGTGAAGGACCACGGCTGCGGGATGTCCGCAAAGACCGTGGACCATGCGTTCGACCCGTTCTTCAGCGAGAAGCCGGCGGGTCGTCAGACGGGGCTTGGGCTGTGCCGGGCTAGGCGTGTGGTTGAGATTATGGGAGGCACCATCTCGATCTCCTCGAAGGAGAGCATCGGGACGAGGGTGCTGGTGACGCTGCCGACTTGGCGCGTCAGCGAGAAGCAACGAGAGATCAGCAGGGCTGCGTAGCGGCGCTGTAGCGGAGCGAGACGATGGGCATGATGCGAAGAAACAACCACAGCGAAGAACCGGGAGGCAGAAGCCGGGCTCGGGCGCGCTCAGGTCAGAGCATCGAGCCAACCCCGGCAACTCGCCACGCCACGGCGCGGGCGCTGATCGTGTCAGAGACAGATTCAACCGCGATGCTTGTCGGCCCGGCGCTTGGCGAACTCGAAATCCCGATGGAGCGCGAGTGCTCTGTCGAAGATGCGCGCATCCGCATCAACCAAACCGAACGGCCTCGCATCGACCTCTTGGTCTTGTGCAACAAGGCAGAGGGTGCCCAAGAGTTTGCTAAGCAGCTTTCGCTGGAACACCCGGCGATCGCCTTTGTCATGGTCAGCCAGCAAGCGACACTCGACGACGCGATCGACGCGATGCGATGGGGCGCGGTTGACCTCATCAACGCAACCGATGGTGAAGACAACGCAAGGCCCGCGATCCATGCGGCGCTCGAACGCGCCCGTATCGCGCGCCACCGTGAAGACCGAACCGAACGCCTCCGCTCGGTCTGTCGAAAGCTCAACAGCGCCCGCCATGAGGTCACCAACCAGGTCTCGGATATGTGCAACGACCTTGTCGAAGCCTACCGCGAGCTCTCGGGCGAGATCGACAAACTCGCGGTCTGCGGCGAGTTCAACGGCATTATCCGCCAAGAACTCGAGATCGAAACGCTCCTACGCGTCGTCCTCGAGTTCATCCTCGCAAAGAGCGGACCGACCAACGCGGCGATCTTCCTGCCAGCTTCCGGCAGCGAGTACAGCCTTGGTGCCTATGTCAACGCGGACATCCCAAAGACGAGCGTCGACACATTGCTGGACCACCTCGCCGATGTGCTCGCGCCACGCTTTGAGCACCGCCCGGGCGTGCATCAGTACGATTCACGCCGAGAGGTGAACAGACTGCTCGGCGCCGATGCGCACTGGCTCCCGGAGCAGACGATGATCGCGTTCCCGTGCCACCACGAGGACGAGTGTCTTGCGGTCGTGACGCTCTTCCGCGACGACCACGAGCCGTTTGATGCAGAGACAGTGGCAGTGCTCGACACGATCAGCGCCCTGTTCTCGCGGCAACTCGCACGGATCATCCACATCCACCACCGCCACCTCCCCAAGCACCAATGGGGCGCGCTGGGCGATGCGCCGGAGAACTACGACTTCGACGATGGGCCGGACGACATCGACCTAGCGGCGTGAGTTAAACACTTCATAACGAGCCACTTGCGTGAGCAATGGTGCCCAACGCAACATCGAATGTCCCCTCGCTCGCGCGAGAGGCTCGTTTACGTTCATCTTGAAATTCAAGCCCGTATTTCCCCAAAACTCTCCTAGCGGGGGCAGCTTCCATTCAACCGGATAGAATCGCATCACGGCCAGCACTGCCCCATCATCGGGCCGGGAAAGGTTTTGGTGTATCATGCTCGACAGCCTGTTCAACAACGGCGGGATCTGGTTCTCGATCCCCGCGATCATCGGGTCGCTCTACTTCCTCATGCAGATCGTTTTGGGAGGCATCGGCGGCGACGCCGGGCTTGATGTTGACATCGATTTCGACGGCGACATCGGCGCGGGCGRTGCACCGGGTGTCGAGTTCGGCGTCCTGAGCGCCCAGACACTATCCGCATTCTTTATGGGCAGCGGGTGGATGGGCTTTGCGGCTCTACGCCTCCTCGATGTCGGCATGACCGGCGCGGTTGTAATCGCCATCGCTTCGGGCGTATTCTTCGGCTGGATGATTATGAAGGTCATGCAAGCCATGATGAAACTCCAGAACTCGGCCAATGTTTCGATCTCAGAAACCGTCGGGCTTGGCGGCAATGTCTATATTCGGATCCCGCCGGAAGGCCAGGGAACCGGGAGGGTGACAGTGATCCTTGGCACGCGCCAGCGAAGATTCAGTGCTGTGCAAACCGGCAGCGATATCATCGAATCGCGCACAAGCGTCACCGTCACCGACGCCAACACATCCACAAACACACTTACAGTTGAACGCTCATCATGAGCGTAGGAGGAATCATGTTAGAAACGATGACACTCGCACAATCTACGGCCGGCGAAGGCGTAGGCCCAATCCTGCTCGTCGGTATCGGTATCGGCTTGGTGCTGCTGCTGTTCCTGGTCGTCTTTCTCGCCACACGCTACAAGCGGTGCCCGTCGAACCGGATCCTCGTGATCTGGGGTCGCGGCGGCGGCAAGCAATCGGCCCGGTGTTACCACGGCGGGGGGCAGTTTGTCTGGCCCGTGATCGAAGACTTTGCGTACATGAGCCTCGAGCCGCTCGTGATCGACATCCCGCTCGAAGGCGCGCTGTCGCTCAATAACATCCGCGTGCATGTGCCCTCGACCTTTACGGTTGGTATTGCCACGGACACGGTGATGATGGCAAGCGCCGCCGAGCGGTTGCTCGGGCTGGCGCCGCAATCGATTCGTGAGTTGGCGCAGGACATTATCCTTGGTCAGCTTCGACTCGTGATCGCAACACTCTCGATCGAGGAGATCAACAAGGACCGTGAGAAGTTCATGGGCCTGATCAACGAGAATGTGACGCAGGAGATCAACAAGGTCGGGCTTGARYTRATCAATGTAAACATCCGAGACATTTCGGACGACTCGGGCTACATCGCGGCGATCGGYCAGCGRRCMGCAGCCGAGGCGATCAAYACCGCCAAGGTTGAGGTCGCCGAGGCGGACCGCGATGGTGCAACGGGCCAGGCAACCGCTCAGCGTCAGCAGACGGTCAGCGTTGCCAAGGAACACGCGGCATCGGAAGAGGGCAAGAAGGCCGCCGAGCAGCAGCAGCGTGTCGCGGTCGCCGAGCTTGAGGCGAGGGCGATCACGGGCGAAGTCGAATCCAAGCGAGACCAGGACATCGCMACCGCYGAGCGCAACGCAGAAACGGCGGCAGCATCCAAGCGAGCCGAGCAGAGCCAACGGGTGCAGGTCGCCGAGGCCGAGGCCAAAGCCGTCGAGGGCGAGAACACGAGCCGTGCATCGATTGCTGAGTCCAACGCGAAGCTTGCCGAGATCCGCGCCGAGGCCAAGCGTCGGGCGGATGTCGCGTCTGCYGAGGCGTTCGAGGTGATTCTTAGAGCCGARCGCGAGCARGARCTTGCMMGGCTGAGTAAGGATGAACTGGCGCCRCAGGAAATCGAGAAGCAGCGCATCGAGATCGCGGCAGAAGCAGCCGCGGAGAAGATGCGCCGCGAAGCCAAGGGTGAGGCGGATGCGATTCTTGCAAGATACGAGGCCGAGGCAGCGGGTGTGCAGAAGGTGCTCGAAGCCAAGGCCGAGGGGTACCGCAAGCTGATGGAGGCCGCGGCGGACAACCCGAACATCGCGCCGACATTGCTCATGATCGAGCAGCTCCCAGAACTCGTCCGCGAACAGGTCAAGGCGATCTCGAACCTCAAGATCGACAAGATCACCGTCTGGGATTCGGGCAACGGCTCACAGATCGAGGGCAAGGGGGGCGGGTCAACCGCCAACTTCCTCAGCGGCATGATCGGCGCCTTGCCACCGGTTCACGAGTTGGCACAGCAAGCGGGCGTCGAGTTGCCCGGCTTCCTKGGTAAGATCGCTGAGGCACCCAAGCCAGTTGCACCGAAAGTCGATATAGACGAGGTCTGATTCCGGCTCACACTTTGATCCACACCAACCCGCGATTCGTCGCGGGTTTTTTATTTGAAATCTACAGAATATACTGCGCGCCCAAAAGCAGCAAGGTGCCGGCTTATTGCCTCACGGTCAGCACCGATATCTCCGTTTCGCGGAGCAGCTTCTCGGTTGTTGAACCGAGCAGGATGTAGCTGATATTCGACCGCCCCTTTGCCCCGACGACAGCAAGATCCGCACCGATTTCTTTGGCGTGCGTCACAATTGTTCTTGCGTAGTCTGCCCCAAAGACGAGCTTGGACTCAACTGCAAGGCCGGCACGCTCTGATGACACGCGTTCCCCGATCTGACCGAGCTGATCCTGAAGGGCATTCTTGTATTGCGAGTAATCCTCAGAAGCATTGCTATCTGCAAGTATTCCAGAAAACGCATCGAACGGGTTGGAATGGATGTGGACAAGCCTGAGCTTGGCACCCATAGACACCGCCAGATTTGCGGCCTCGTCTGCGAYATGATCTGAATAGTCCGAGAAATCGATACACGCCATGACCGTATGCATTGGGTCAGGCCAAGCTTCGTGGACGRGCAGGACATCGACCGGGCACCTGCGGGCGCACTTGGAAGAGAACGCGCTGGCACCACGGCCCGGCCCGCCATCACCAAACGCTCCGATGACAAGGAGGTCGGCACCGATAGCCTCGATCGTTTTGACCACTGCATCGAGGGGATGCCCAACCATCGCATGGATTTCAACCTCGGCTTTGCCAAGGGCATCCTGCACGGCTTCTTGCAATTGATTCTTAGCTTTGTGAATCATCTGCTCGTCGAATTTCTTCCGAGAGAACGGGAGCGAGGATGCGATCTGGCTCAGGCCTCCAGAGTTCACGACATTGATCACATGGAGCTCCGCCCCAGAATCGGCGGCCAGCCTGCCAGCTTGACGAAGAGCCTGCAATGAGCAGGGCGAGAAATCAATGGCGACTAAGATCGATTTGTGATTGGCCATGACATGCTCCTTTTGAAACATAAAACGATACGATTGTTCGCGCNAAAAAGCAAGCTTTGGACTTGTTTATCAAGAACTGCACGCACCCCTGCCCTGGTGTTTAGAGGGCTGTTTTACTCTGCCACTCAGCACAGGCCAGACTGGAGCGATTGTGCCAGCATGAACGGGTTGCCGTCGGGATCGAAGAATGTTGCAAGCTTGACGAGGCCTTCCATCTCGGTGGTTGGGCCGTCGAACCGGACATCTTTGGATTCGAGGAACGAGCGGGCCGCTCCGATATCGACGATGCCGAAGGTTGGCACGCAACCGGCCGAGCCCTTGGCGCCTTCGACCTGGCTTAGGCCGATCTGCAAGCCTTTGGTCTTGGTCGCCATCTCGCACCAGCCGATCTCATCGACCTTGTACAGCACACTCAGCCCGAGGACATCTTGATACCACTGGATTGATTTGTCGATATCGGAGACCTGAATGGCGAGCGTGACGTCGCCGGCGTATTCGATGGATGACATGGTGATTCCTTTCTAAAAATCCCTGGACACTATGATGTATAGCTACTATACTTTGTGTATCACCCGGTTGCAAGCCCATGCCATTATTTGATGCAAACACTCTGATCCGCCTCTTCCACCGCAAGTGGGCTGTGCCAATGCTCGCAGAATTGGCCCGCACGGGCGGCTCCCGCGTTGTTGTGCTGCGCAACAAACTGGGTGCAAGCCCGGCGGCGGTGCGCCAGACGCTGGACCACCTCATCGACCTCAAACTCATCACGCCAAACCCCGGTCACGGTCACCCGCTCCGGCCCGAGTACATCCTGACCGCGCTTGGGCAGGCCGCCGCCGAGTCGTGCGCGCGAATACAAAGCTCCGGCAAGCGTCTTGGCGCTGGGGAATTGATCGGCCGCAAGTGGACGCTGCCCGTGTTGTGGTCGGTCGCRCAGGAGCCGCTACGGTTCGGTGAGATCGCAGAGCGCGCTTCGCCCGTCACGGATCGTGCGCTCTCGCAATCGCTCAAAGACCTCGAAGATTCGAGACTGATCAAACGCAAAGCGCTTGGGACTCGGCCGCCCGCATACCTCTACGGCTTGCACGCCCGCGCGCAGGCCATCGCCTCGGCGCTTGCCGACCTTGCTGCGTAGTTAGAACAACCCCACCACATCTGGAGCTTTTTGACCTSCTGCATTTCGTGCCACTGACCCGTCTTCGGGTCAGTGCTCTTGGCATCCTCGATAAAGAAACACTGACCTGCGGACAGGTCAGTGGCACGGGAATGCGCTATGCGTGAGACGAAGATGTTCTAGTCGTCGAAGAACTCGTCGGCCCCCATCTCGCTGGGTGCATCCGCCCAGTCCATATCGGTAAACAATGGCGTGTCRTCGGTCGCMAGRTCRATCTCGATCGCGCCCTGCGCCGCTGGCATCATCCGCTCATCCGGCTGCGTGTCGTAGCTCTTTGCCTTGCCCGGCTTTCGGCTGCGGGCCTTGATGCGCAGTCTGATCGGGACCTCACCGTAAGGCAGCTCTTCACGAATCCGGTTCATCAGGAATCGTTGATACATCGGGCTAAAGAGGTCAGGCTTGTTGACCACGAGCGTGATCGTCGGGGGCAGGGTGCGGGTCTGGGCGACATAGTAGATTTTGGCGACTGAGCCGAGCTTGCTCGACGGGCCGCGCTCGTGAACGAGTCTCTCGAAGAACCGGTTGAGTTCGCCCGTGCCAACGCGGATCCGCGACTGCTCGGCGAGTTCGCCCGCAAGCTCGATGACCTGTCGCACATTTGTGCCCTTGGTCGCGCTCATGAACGCGACGGGTGCAAAGCTCAGGCCCTTGAGTTTCGTCCGCAGGTACTCCTCGTAGTCGGCGGCCCCGATCGGCTTGCCCTTGCGGCCGATCGTGCCCTCGACGAGGTCCCACTTGTTGATCACGATCACAACAGGCGTGCCCTGCTCGATAATCATGTGCGCGAGCTGGTTGTCCACATGACTCAGGCGCTCGGTCGCATCGACCATGAATAGAGCGACATGCGCCCGGCGGAGCGAGCGTTCAAGGCGATCGAGCGCGAACCATTCGACGCGCCCCGAGAACGAACTCTTCTTGCGGAGGCCCGCGGTGTCGATCGCGGTGATTGATTTGTCGTGGTACTGAAAACGCACATCGATCGCGTCGCGCGTTGTGCCGGCGATCTCGCTGACGATCACGCGAGGCTCCCCCGCAAGATGATTGATCAGCGTGCTCTTGCCCGAGTTGCGTTTGCCGACGATCGCAATTTTCAGATCTGTTGGCAATTCTGGTGTGTTGTCAAAATCTTTGATGAGGTCATAGAGCCGGTCGAGCAGATCGCGGCGCATGTAGTTGTTGAGCGAGCCGATCATCAGCGGCACACCGAAGCCAAGACCCGCAAGTTCGTAGCCGTGCGCTTCCCACTTTGGGCCGTCGATCTTGGTGGCGACCATGACAACGGGGACGGGCTTCTTGCCGCCGCCCCGCTCGCGCCCGAGTTTCTGTTCGCGGAGCATCTTGGCGATCTCTTCATCGCGTGGCGTGATGCCGACTTGTGCATCGATCGCAAAGAGGACGAGGTCCGCCGTCGCGACGGCTTGCCCGATCTGCCACTCGATCTGCTCGGTCAACTGCGCCAGGTCCCGGCCCGCATCGTCGTAGCGCTGGCCGTCGGCGACATACACGCCGAAGCCCCCGGTGTCGATGACCTCGGCCTCACGCTCGGGGCCTTCGCCGTCGGGCGATTCGAGCTTGACGATGACGCTCACCCGGTCGCGCGTGACGCCCGGCATGTCATCGACGATCGACACCTTCTCCCGAGCCAGGAGGTTGACGAGAGAGCTCTTGCCGACGTTTGGTCGGCCAACGATTGCAACGCGTGGGAGGGGCATAAGCCGATCCTAGCCTGCGTGTTCGAACGATTTGACGAATCTGCGGTTTTGTGCCACGGCTGTGCCAGCCGTGAGGTGCCGCCGGAAGACACGGCTGGCACAGCCGTGGCACATTTGATGGCCCGAAACATATAGAATCACCCCTTGGAACCAAAGGTACCAACCCGCTACCCAGTCATCTGTGGCCCCACCGCTGGCGGCAAGTCTTCGCTGGCTCTTGACGTTGTCCGCAGGCTCGGCGAGCTTGGGCATGAGGCTGAGCTGGTATCCGCGGATGCGTATCAGGTCTACCGGCGGATGGACATCGGGACCGCCAAGCCCGAGGCCGCCGAGCTTGCGGCGGTGCCTCACCATCTCGTAGACATTGTCGAACCCGAGGAGACTTTCACGCTTGCGCAGTGGCTTGGGCTTGCCGAGGCTGCGATCGCGGACATCAAGAGTCGGGGCCGGGTGCCGATCGTGGTTGGTGGCACGCACCTCTACATCAAATCGCTCATGGATGGCCTCTTCCAAGGCCCGGACCCGGACCCGGCGATCCGTGCCGAGCTTTCGGCTATGCCGATCCAAGCGCTCCGGGCCGAGCTAGAACGCGATGACCCCGAAGCCGCGGACAGGATCCATCCCAACGACCAACGCCGAACGATCCGGGCGCTGGAGGTCTTTCGCCAGACGGGCCAGACGATCAGCAGCCTGCAAACCCAGTGGGACAGCGAGCACCCCCGCGATCCGGGCAGGTTTCTTGTGGTGCTGGGCTGGGAAGCCTCGGCGATCAACAGCAGGATCAACGCCCGCGTCAAAGAAATGAAGGCGATGGGCCTGCTCGCCGAGGCCAAAGCGCTGCACGAGGCGGATTCCCTCGGCCAGACCGCGGGGCAGGCGTTGGGCTACAAGCAGCTCGTGGCGCACTTTAAGGGCCGATGCACGGAGGAGGAAGCGTTCGAGCAGATCAAGATTGAGACCCGAAGATTTGCCAAAAATCAAAGAACTTGGCTGCGTCGGCTGCAATCTTCGCCCGGAAGCATCGGGTTGTCACCCGCCGATTTCGATCCCAAAAACATGATCCAACTTGTTGTCAATACTATGTTTACGACAATCTAGACCTCGATCAAAACAGCCTGTCGGGAAATATTCGGGTTGTCGAAAGGCTTGACAACCACTGGCGAGATCGGTTTCGTCCGTCCGATCGGGTAGGCGAGGGGTGGCCCTCCAAACGGAGCATGGTTCACCTTTATGGCTAAGAAGACCACCAAAAAGACGACGAAGAAAACGACCAAGAAGGCCGCCAGCAAGGCATCGGCCTCCAAGGTGACTAAGAAGGTTTCGGGCCGCCGGGGCAAGGGCCTTGGGTACAAGAAAGGCGATGCCTGCGGGCGCAGCCTCGTCATCGTCGAATCCCCCGCCAAGGCCAAGACCATCAACAAATACCTCGGCCCCGAGTACCTCGTGCTGGCGAGTGTCGGCCATGTCCGGGACCTCCCTAGCAAATCACCCAAGGGCGAGAAACAGCCCGTGCCGGGTGTGGATCTTGAGAACAGATTCAAACCCACATACGAGGTGCTCGCTGGCAAGGAGGCGGTGGTCGCGGATCTCAAGAAAGCCGCCAAGGATGCGCTGTCGACCGGCGGCGAGATCTGGTTCGCGACCGACCTCGACCGCGAGGGGCTGCGCATCGCGGTGGGGCGTGGCGCGGCCTAT
>NVSP01000064.1 GCA_002732755.1 Phycisphaera sp. | reverse complement strand
GCGGCTGCGCGGGTTGCCACGAAGATGTCCACCGCGCAAGGCTCGGCCCGAGGTGCGAGAACTGCCACGACGAGACGACCTGGCACCCCAACGAAGCGATCGCGATGCACGCCTCGACCCGGTTCCCGCTTGTTGGGSCGCMSGASRKCGMSSRKKSKTYSMCKKSSMACGMGKGCRYGCWGRTRGSSMWSKWYGWSGKCCTCGAGCCGGTGTGCGCGATCTGCCACATGTCAGACGCGGCGGCGGTCGTTGATCCCGATCACATCGCCAACGGCTGGGTTACTGATTGTCAGCGGTGTCATGCCGAGGGCGACTGGGACAACGCCGACTTTGAGCACTCGATGAGTTTTCAGCTTATCGGTGGGCACGACCTCTCCGACTGCAACGACTGCCACACCGTGCCCTCGGCGACGCCGGCGTTTAGCTACATCGATTGCCACGAACACCGCCAGTCCAAGATGGCCGACGATCACAGCGAAGTGCCAGGCTATGTCTGGGAAAGCTTGGCGTGCCTGATGTGCCACCCGGACGGGCGGGACTAGGCCACCAATGCGGGGCGGAAGCCTTGTTCCATGCTTGGTACGCAGCGATACAAACGCTGGGAAAGTACCCCGGTTGCAATAGGTTGAGTTCGAGCACCGCACCGTTTGATTTGCGTGGCCTAAACCCGCTGGATAGAACTCGTCTTTTGGCCTTGAGGGATATAGTGTGTAGCGTCAAAGCTTGATTGCCGCACCCTCGGAGATCCACCTATATGAGGCTTTTGAGACCGATCCGATCCAGCCACATTCACGGTGTGTTGTGGTGCGCCTTTATATGCTTCGCAACAGGTGTATTGRGCGGCTGCCAGCGCGATGAAATCCGCGCCTACCGGGTGCCCAAAGAAATCGAATCGACACCAGCAGTAACTCCAAAGCCGACTCGGCAGGTTGCGGTTGAATGGGTTGTTCCCGACTCGTGGCGAGAACTCGACACTGTCGTTGACATGCGCATCGCGACATTCCAAGCCGAGGATGGTCTTGAGGTGACGGTCGCGTCTTTTCAGGGCAGCGTCGGCGGGTTGTTGGCAAACATCAACAGGTGGCGAGGTCAGATCGGCCTGCCGGAAACCGATGAGCAGGGCATGGCGGAATCGATTGAGCGACTCGAACATGTAGATGTCATTGTGGTCGATCTGCAAAGCGATGCTTCACATATTTTTGGAACAGTAATCAATGTGGGCGACGGCAAGACATGGTTCGTAAAAGCCGTGGGGCCGGCCGAGAGTATTGATGCGGTCAAGGCTGATCTTGTTGCGTTCTCAAAGACATTCCGGATCAGGCAAGAGGGCGGTGAACACGAACACGCTCGAGAACCAACCGATTCATCTCAGGCGACATGGACACCGCCCCAAGAATGGAACAACGMCTCGAACGCCTCGACGGTTTTGATCGCAGCGTTTCTTGCCGATGAAGGCGTGCGTATCACGCTGACTTCGCTCAAAGGCCAAGGCGGCGGCGAACTCGGCAACATCAACCGATGGAGAAACCAACTCGGGCTTGACCCGGTTGCCTCGATGGAAGAACTGGATCTGCACGACCTCGGGGGCGGGGCGTTGCGTGTTGATTTGGTTTCTGCTGATGGAGCAAACCGGATTGTTGCTGCGATAGTGCCCGAGGGGCCGCAGACACTCTTCTTTAAGATGACAGGATCACCCGAAGCGATTGAGACAGAGCTCGGACGGTTCAATACATTTGTCCATGAAGTTGGCAGGACAGAGAAGGGGACGCCGTGATTCGCCGAATACTCAAGCCGGTGGCCTCATTGAAGCTCACGGTAATCATCTTTGCGCTCTCGCTTYTCCTGATATTTGCGGGCACGCTCGCGCAGGTCCACGAGGGCGTGTGGACAGTTGTTGATGAATACTTCCGTTCGGCGATCGTCGTGATCGAATTCCAGCTCTTTGTCCCAGAGAGTATTGCCAAGGTGGGGGGCGCATTTGTGTTCCCCGGCGGCCTGACGCTCGGGATCGTGATGTTTGTCAACCTTATCGCAGCGCACGCGGTCAGGTTTAAGCTGAAGATGAACCGAGTCGGGATCATCCTGACGCACCTCGGCGTGATTTTGCTTCTTGTCGGCGAGTTTGTCACCGGATTCGCCGCCGAAGAAGGCAACATGACGATCCGCGAGGGCGAGTCGGCAAACTATGTCGAGGACATTCGTACAGCAGAACTTGCGGTGGTCGATCCATCAGATCCCGATGAGGATTATGTTGTGGTGGTGCCCGAGAGTCTTCTCGCCGCAGGGCCAAAKGTAACCACTCACGAACTTCTCCCCTTTAGCTTTCAAGTGGCGCAGTGGCTTCCAAACTCCCGGATATTTGCGCCGGATCAGGCACCGCTCGGGTGGGGGGGGCTGGCCGATGCGGGGGCTGCGAGTTCACTTTCTGCAGCCCCGTTCCCACTGGCAACAGGAGTTGACGGCCAGAATGCCGATGTTCCCTCGGCGTACATCACATTCTTTCAGGGCGAGAAAAATCTTGGAACATATCTGCTTTCCGTGCATATCCCGCAGCCACAATTAGTTGAAGTCGATGGTCGAGCATTTTGGCTGACTCTGCGGTTCAAGCGGACATATCGGCCGTACACGCTGCACCTGATCGACTTCAAGCACGATTTGTTCACGGGCACGCAGAAGGCTCGTAACTTCTCCAGCCAGGTCCGCCTTGTCGATCCCGGTCGGAATATTGATCGTGAAATCTTGATATATATGAACAATCCACTTCGACACGCGGGCGAGACTTTCTATCAGGCATCGTTTCTTCAGAATGACGAAGGCACCGTGCTGCAAGTCGTAAAAAATCCCGGCTGGCTCATCCCGTATGTTTCGTGCACATTGGTTTCTGTCGGCATGCTCTGGCACTTTGGGCTTCGGCTYATTCCYGCGCTGCGGAGGCGCCCACGATGAAAGCACTCCACCGGTTTCTCCCCTGGATCATGCTCGCGTTTGCGATCGTTTACGCCGGCTCAAGACTGGTGTCGACGGACCTTGCCGATACTGAATATGACTTGCGAAGCTTTGGCCAGATCCCCGCTTCCAGCGGCGGGCGGACTATGCCACTGGATTCGGTAGCTCGCAACAGCCTTTTGGCAATCAGTGCCAGGCAGAGTGTGCGCACCCGCGACGGCGAGATCTCGGCCATCCAATGGTACATCGACCTCATTACTGATCCGCCGGTGACGATCCACCGCAACATCTTCCGTATCGATCACCCGGATGTCGTGTCGATGCTCGGGTTGAATGAAGAAAACCGGATCCGTTTTTCGTACGCAGAGATTCAGCCAATACTGGGCGAGATCAATCGGCAAGCGATCCTCGCGGACCAGACCAAGGCCAAGGCCCGTGATCCGTTTCAGCGGGAAGTACTCACGCTGTACCGCCGCGTGATGAAGTTTACGAACCTCTCGCAATTGGCCGAGCCTTACCTCGTGCCCCCGTTGACAGTGAGCCAGGAGTGGCGGCCGCTCAATTCCGTGCTCATGTCAAACCCCAGCGATCAAGACGGGCTTTCGCTGCTGTACATCTTCGAGGCCTACAGCGACAAGAACCCGGCGCTCTTTAATTCTGCGGTGCAGGAGCACACCGAGTTGGTCAAGCACCACCTCGCATCGGAGGCCCGTAAAGCACGATTCGAGGTCGTCTTCAACAATGCCCAGCCGTTCTACAGCGCATCGGTCCTCTACATTTTGGCGTTTCTAGTAGGCTGTTTTGGTTTGCTTGTCAGCCAACTGTCAAAGCCCGGGTGGTCAACTACGCTGTATCGCTCGATGCTCGCGTTCATTGCCGTCGCGTTTGTCGTGCAGACGATCGGCATCGCAAGCCGGATGTATCTCCAGGGCCGACCGCCGGTGACGAATCTGTATTCATCCGCGGTGTTTATCGGCTGGATTAGCGTGATGCTCGGCGTCTTTGTCGACCGGCGTACGAAACTCGGACTCGGCGGGATCATGGCATCGGTAATAGGGTTTGGTACGCTCGTCATCGCCCACAACCTCGGTGGCTCCGGCGACACGATGGAGATGATGCAGGCGGTCCTCGACTCAAACTTTTGGCTCGCAACGCATGTTATTGTGGTGACAATCGGATATTCTGCCACTTTCTTGGCGGGATTTCTTGCGATCGCGTACCTCATGCTTGGTATATTCACACCGATATTTGATCGTGAGCGTGGAGCGTCGCTTTCTAAGATGATCTACGGCGTGATCTGCTTCGCCCTGATCATGAGCTTTATTGGAACCGTGTTAGGCGGGATCTGGGCTGACCAGTCCTGGGGCCGATTCTGGGGCTGGGACCCGAAAGAAAACGGCGCGGCGATGATCGTCTTTATGAATCTCTTGATCCTCCACGCACGCTGGGGTGGCATGATTCAAGATCGTGGTGTCGCGGTCCTTGCCGTCGGTGGCAACATCATCACGGCGTGGTCGTGGTTCGGAACAAACATGCTCGGCGTCGGGTTGCACGCCTACGGTTTCACCGAGTCGGGGATCTTCTGGCTTGCGATGTTCGTGCTTAGCCAACTCATTCTTATCGCGATCGGGCTGCTGCCGAAAAAGCTATGGCGGAGCAAGTTCGCTCGCGCGCCACGACCAAAGCCCCTGCCAGACCCGGCGATTTCTGTCTGAGTCGGTGGGTATTTTGTGTTTATGAATCAGTCTTTAGGTGGTGTTTGCCAAGGCTGGAGCGTTTGGGGCTGGTCCAAAGGCTTGTCGCTGCTGATCTTGGCACCGCCTGAGCAGAGTTGAGCTAGAAGCCGTTTGCCGATGCGCGTGGTGATGATGACTTGGTCGCCCTCGTACTGCCTATCCAAGATCTCGGCCTTGGTTTCCAGCACATGCAGCGCCTTGGCTTCTCGCATGGGAAGCGTCAGCGTGACTTCGAGCACTTCGCCGAGGGTGGCTTCTTTAATGATCGCTGCGAGTTCGGCCTGGCCTCGGCTTGGATTCTCATCCGTGCTGGGGAGCGAGCTGATGGGCAGCGAGTTTGGTATCTTTTGCTGCCAGATGAGCAACTCGGTGTTGTCGCGGAGGAGGTCAACCTTGTTGAGAAGAACAAGCCGCTCTGGTGGTTGCCAAGGCTCAACTTGAACATCCGAGGCCCCTCGTGAAGCGGCGCGGGCCTCGGCTTTGGCGACCCCGGCAAAGAGCTCTTCAAGCGTGCGATCGACTTCGCTGTATTGAAGTTCCGCGGCGGGATCTGAAACATCAAGAACGATCAGCAAGAGGTCCGCGTGCGTCGCTTCTTCGAGTGTGGCCTTGAAGCTGGCGACGAGGTTGTGGGGCAGGTCGCGGACGAACCCGACGGTGTCGGAGAGCATGACCTCTACGCCGTTGCCCAGTTCCCACTTGCGTGTGCGGGTCATGAGTGTTGCAAAGAGTCGGTCGTCCGCGTACGCGCCGCCCTCGGTGAGCGAGTTGAAGAGCGTGCTTTTGCCGGCGTTGGTGTAGCCGACGAGACCAACCGTGAAGTTGTCGTGGTTTCGTTTCTCGACTGAGCGTTCTTTGCGCGCCTGAATCTTGCCGAGTTCTTGTTTGAGGTGTGCCTTTCGGCGCTGGACGAGTCTGCGGTCGATCTCGAGCTGCTGCTCGCCCGGGCCGCGCGTGCCAACCCCGCCGCCCGCAGCGCTGCCGGCGATGCGCTCAAGGTGAGACCACATCGACCGTAGCCTTGGGTAGGTGTATTCGAGCTGCGCGATTTCGACCTGCAGCTTTGCCTCGTGCGTTGTTGCCCGGCTGGCAAAGATATCGAGGATGACCTCGGAACGATCGAGCACCTTGCGCTCGACAACCTTCTCGATGTTTGCGATCTGCTTTGGGCTGAGTTCGTGGTCAAAGATGACGGTCTGCGCATCGAGTTCGTCGCAGAGCGATTTGAGTTCGATGAGTTTGCCCGAGCCGATGTATGTGCCCGAGATCGGGCGCTTGAGCATCTGATCGAGCGTGCCGACCACGACCGCGCCGGCTTGTTCGACCAGTGCTTGCAATTCGCCGAACGGATCGTCTTTGTTGTATCTAGAGTCGGGGAGTCTGACGGCGGCGAGGATGGCCCGTTCGGATTGGATCGCGACATCATCGCGCGTGGAGTTGCTCATAGGAGTGGCCAAGTCTAGCAGCCGATGGGGCCGCGATCGAAGCGTATGATTGACAATGCTCGTTCTAGGGATCGAAAGCTCGTGCGACGAAACCGCGGCCTCGGTCGTCGAAGACGGCCGGCGCGTGCGGTCGAGCGTGGTCTCAAGCCAGCACGAGATCCACGAGGAATACGGCGGCGTCGTGCCCGAACTTGCAAGCCGGGCACACGCGGAGCGGATCACGGGTGTCGTTCAACGGGCGGTCAGCGATGCGGGCTGCGGGCTTTCGGATCTGGATGCGATCGCCGTAGGGCACAGGCCGGGGTTGATCGGCGCATTGCTTGTCGGGGTCTCGGCTGCCAAGGCCTTGTCGTGGTCGCTTGGTGTTCCTTTGGTTGGCGTGGACCATGTGCGTGCGCACTTGTGGGCGGGACTGCTTGAAACTGATCTGCATCTTGATGATGTGTACCCGGCGCTTGGGTTGGTGGTCAGCGGCGGGCACACCGCGATGTTTGCATGCGCATCGCCGGCGGAGTTGTCAAAGCTYGGCGGGACGATCGACGATGCGGTGGGCGAGGCGTACGACAAAGCCGCGGCGATTCTTGGGCTTGGGCATCCGGGCGGGCCGTTGGTTGATGCGCTCGCGTCGAGTGCCGATGCGGATGAGCGTGCGGTCGATTTTCCGGTGAGCCGGATGGGCAAAACCTCGCTCGATTTTTCGTTCTCGGGATTGAAGACGTCGCTGCTCTATCAGGTTCGCGGCGTGCCGGGGCCGGGGGGGAAGTTCCCGCATGACAAGGGTGAGTTGACCGAGCAGCGAAGACGCGACTTGTGCGCAAGCTTTCAGCGAGCTGCGAGCCGGGCGATTGTGCTCAAGCTCGAACGCGCGCTCGAAGCAATGGGAACGAAACCGATGGCACTTCTTGTTGGTGGCGGCGTGTCTGCCAATTCGCGTATCCGCAGGGAACTTACTGATCTTGCAGAACGGCAAGGGCTTGGGCTTGTGCTGCCGGCGATGCAGTACTGCGTTGACAACGCCGCCATGATCGCGGGGCTTGGGCACCACTGTTTGATGCAGGGCGAGGCAGACGATCTGACGCTTCGCGCATCACCGAGCATGGCATGAGTACGCATCCGCTTATCGATCCGATTTTTGTTTCTTCGCCACACCCCGCGACGCTGGATGATGAAGCGATCCTCAAAGCGTGCGATCTTGGTCGGGGCCGAAGCTCTGGGCCGGGCGGTCAGCATCGAAACCGTGTGCAGACGCTGGTTATGCTCACACACAAGCCGACCGGGGTTGAGGCGCACGCGGGCGAAAGGCGGAGCGCACAAGACAACAAGCGTGTGGCGCTCAAGCGGCTTCGTTTTCAATTGGCACTGCAAACGCGGGCACCTGTGCCGCCCGGTGACATCGGTTCGGCGATGTGGAAGTCACGGATCAAAGCGGGCAAAATCGCGTGCAATGTCGATCACCACGACTACCCGGCGATGGTCGCCGAGGCGATTGATGTGATCTACGACGCATCGTTCGACATGAAACGGGCAGCGGTCCGGCTCGATTGCACGCAGAGCCAACTCATCAAGCTCCTTGCCAAAGAGCCGGCGGCGCTCGTTGCCCTCAACGAGGCAAGAAAGGCCAAGGGGATGGGTACGCTCCGGGGATAAGCCGCTGCGTGCGAGCTAGAATGCGCGAGTGAATCGCAGCGACAAACCATTTATGACGGCTTCATGGCGTCACCTCGTGATGCTTAGTTATGACATCGATCCTGATATTCTGATGCCGATGGTGCCAACGGGGACGCAGCTCGACATGTGGAACGGCAGGTGCTTTGTCAGCCTTGTCGGGTTCATGTTTGAAGACTCCCGGCTTTGCGGCGTACCGATCCCGTTTCACGGCAGCTTTGAAGAAGTGAATCTACGGTTCTATGTCAAGCGTGTTGCTGAAGGTGAGACACGCCGAGCGGTTGTGTTTATAAAAGAACTTGTTCCAAAGCGTGCGGTTGCGATGGTCGCAAAGATGCTGTATAGCGAGCCATACTTGGCGCTACCGATGTCACATGAGCACGAAAAAAATGAGGGACGAGATTTGCAATCGGCGGTCTATCGCTGGACACACAACCGCCAAGAGTGCGAGATCGGSATCGAGGTTGATTCGCCGATGGCGCTGCCCGATATTGGCAGCATCGAAGAGTTTATCGCGGAGCACTACTGGGGATACACAAGGTTGGATGATACGAAAACAGCCGAGTATCGGGTGACGCATCCGCAGTGGCGGGTGGCCCGTGCGGAGCGTGCGTGGCGTAAGTGCGATGCGGCTTCGCTCTACGGCGAGCAGTTCGAAGCGTGTCTCGCTGCGAAACCCGTGTCTGCGTTTCTTGCTGACGGATCAGAGATCGCGGTGTTTCCACGGAAGGTCTTGCGGGGAGCAGAACTCCGATGAGTGAGATGGTTGCCCATATTCTGTACGATGACACCTGTGGCTTCTGCCGGAGATGGGTCCCGAGGTGGAAACGGATGCTCAGAAACCGCAAGATCGGCGTTGCTCCTCTGCAAGCGGAGTGGGTCCGCAAGAGACTGGATATCTCACCTGAAGAATTGATCGCCAATATAAGACTGATTCGGCAAGACGGGCCCGACTGTGTTGGTGCCGATGTGTACCGCTTTGTGATGCGCCGCGTGTGGTGGCTGTTGCCGGTGTATGTGCTGACGGTTGYGCCAATCGGGAGGCAGCTCTTTAATTTCTGCTACCGCAAGTTTGCGGACAACCGCTACAAGATCTCGAAGGCGTGCAGATTGCCGGGTGCGGATGAGGTGGTGCATGATGAGTAGCGAAGGTGCAGCAAAGCGCGTCACCTTCGCCGGCGTGGCTCGTTCGCATCGGCGCGCCGCTGGTAATGCGGACCGATCCGGAGTTTGCTCTCYATGGCAGGTACTGTCGATYGATTCGGCTCGATGAGGATGGGTTTGAGTTCCAGTTCGCTGAGCTTGAGGATGCGTTCAATAATCTGTATTCCAACTGACTCATTGGCAATCGCTAACGCTTACAAAGGCCGGGCTTGACTCGCATATGTGGGCAACGGGTGCCATAATTCTTGATTCTCGCTCAAGTGTGAGCCTGTTATCCCCGATTCTTGCTGCGGCGGCAGGTGCCACATCCGAAGACCTAGGGGGCAATAACAATGGCAGAGCGACCAACAATGACCGGTGTCGAGCAGACATTCGGCAGCGATGAACTCATCGTTTCCAAAACCGACCTCAAGGGCCGACTGACATATGTCAACTCGGTGTTCCTGCGGGTCTCGGGCTTTGAGGAGCACGAGCTTCTTGGTAAGCCTCACAGCATAATCCGCCATCCCGACATGCCCCGTGGCGTGTTCAAGCTCCTCTGGGACACGATCCAATCTGAGAAAGAGCTGTTCTGCTATGTCAACAACCGGTGCAAGAACGGCGACAACTACTGGGTCTTTGCGCATGTCACGCCTTCGTTTGACATCCGTGGGAATCTGACTGGTTTCCACTCGAACCGGCGCGTGCCAACAACTCACGCTTTTGAAACGATCAAGCCCATCTACGACGAGATGCTCCGCGAAGAGAGCAAGCACCGCCTCCCCAAGGACCAGTGTGAGGCTTCGTATCCGATTCTCATGTCCAAGCTGGAAGAAATCGGTAAGACATATGAAGAGTTCATGTTCGACATCTGCATGTAAAGAAGAGGATACCAATGGAAAATAGCAACAAGAATGCCGGGTCGAACGGAACACAACCAAGTGACAAGGCCAACACGAAAATGAAACCAACGACCGAGTGGATAAAGATTGCGACAGAAGTCTGCCGTGATGCGGCTCGTGGCGAGCTCGAAAGCCGGGTGCTCAACATCGAGCCCGGGCATGAGATTGCGCCGCTGCTGGATGCGATCAACGACATGCTCGACTTGGCAGACGCCTATGTGCGTGAGTCGGCGACCGCGATGACATACGCCGCCGAGAGCAAGTACTTCCGCAAGGTCCTACCGACCGGTTTGCAGGGGACATACCAGAACGCTGCCAACACAATCAACACAACCATCGAGCAGATGGATCTCAACGAAACAACGCTCGCCGAGACACGCCGGGTTCAGGCGGAATCGGAGATGCGTGAGCGTGAGGCATCGGAACGGCTCCAGCAAGAAATTGCGATGGGCACAACCCAGATCGAGCAAGGCTCGCAGCAGGTCGCTGTCGCAAGCCAGAGCCTTGCGACCGGTGCAACAGAGCAGGCAGCCAATCTTGAAGAGATCAGCGCTTCGCTCGAAGAGATGGCGAGCATGACCCGCAACAATTCTGAGAACACATCGCAGGCATCGGTCCTTGCCAACGAGTCTCGCAAGGCCACCGAAAAGGGCCAGACCGAGATGCAGACCATGAGCAGCGCGATGGATGACATCAGCAAATCAAGCTCACAGATCTCCAAGATCATCAAGGTGATCGACGAGATCGCGTTCCAGACAAACCTGCTCGCGCTCAACGCCGCGGTCGAAGCCGCCCGCGCCGGGGAAGCTGGCAAGGGATTCGCGGTGGTCGCCGACGAGGTCCGCAACTTGGCCCAGCGAAGCGCCGAGGCCGCCAAGAACACCTCTGCGATGATCGAAGAATCATCCGAGCGTGCGCTTGCTGGCGTGAAAATCTGCCAGAGCGTTGTCGCGGCTCTCGATGAGATCGGCGAGTCGGCAAAGAAGACCGATGAGTTGCTCACCGAGATATCTTCGATCTCCAAGGAGCAGACCGACGGCATCGAGCAGATCAACTCGGGTGTCACCGAACTCGACAAGGTGACCCAGCAGAACGCGGCGAACGCCGAGGAAATGGCAGCCGGTGCCCAGGAGACGGCTGCCCAGGTGACCGCCCTCAACGAGACCGTGGCAAAGTTCTCGAACAAGGGGAGCCAAGGAACAGACCTGTCGCTGGCGGCCTAGTGAACTGAAGAAAGATCAATAACCGGTCTCCCCCGCCCAGAGAATCTTGGTGGGGGAGGCTTTTTTTCTACTTTGATCTGCGRGTCAGGAATCCGTATCTGCGCCCAGTCGCCGGGTACTGAAACTAAAATCCAGAAAATCTCTGAGCCGTGTCGTGCTTTGGTGTGGTTTCCGGATGTTCTTGTGCCTTCGCCGTGTTGGCGGGCAGAAAACAAGACTGAGGAGACAGACATGAAAACCTACAGAGCACTCGCGATCACACTTTCTGCCGGCATGGTTTCGACCGCCGGGGCCCAAGTTATCAGCAACGGCGACCTGACTGGCCCAGTTGGTGCCAGCATTGCCCCCACCGATTGGTTCTCATGGTCTGGATCGGTCGACACATGCGACACCACTGGCCCGTTCAACAGCACAGGAAACCCGTGGGTGCTCTCGCCCAACGGCGGTACCTTCGTTCGAGGCGGTGCGAATAATTTTGGAGTCAACGAGGCCTTCGCCCAAGACCTGACGGGATTCACTGCGGGTCAGGTGTACACGGTTGAGTTCTACATCACAAACCTTGGCTTCAACGGCGGGAGCTGGAACGGCGAGGACGGCTTTTGGCGGATGTACGCCGACGGGGTCGCGTTCGGCGACACCGTGACGCTGAGCAAGCCAATCGCAGTAGCCGATGACATCGCTTGGACATTTGGCACGCTGAGTTTCATCGCTCCAGCCAACGATTTCGAGCTCGCCATCGCTTCGCAGTGGGCGGGTACAACAGGCAGCGCAGCGTACATGGGCATCGACGGCATCAACATCAGGCCAGTCCCCACTCCTGCCACGCTGGCACTACTCGGAGCGGCGGGGCTTGCTGCTGCCCGCCGCAGGCGATAGCCGAGCTCGGCTGTGCCGTCACCATGATCGTACAGCGAGAACCAACCGACGAAGGCGCCGGTGGCCTTCG
>NVSP01000063.1 GCA_002732755.1 Phycisphaera sp. | reverse complement strand
CGCCATCGAGGCCGTCTGGCGCGAATTGATGTCCGGCTCGTTCGCGCTGGAACTGCCCCTGCGCATCGGCTACCTCGGGCCCGCGGGTTCGTTCTCGCACCAGGCGGCGACAAAGCAGTTCGGCTCGTCCGTTTCATTCGAGGACATGCGCGATATTCGCGCCGTGTTCGATGAAGTCGCGCGCGGGCACTGCCACTACGGGCTCGTGCCCATCGAGAACTCCATCGGCGGCGGCATCGTCGAGTCGCTCGATGCGTTCACCGAGCACGCCTCGAAGGTGACGATTTATGCTGAGGCCCAGATTGAGATTCATCACGCGCTTTTGGCGAACTGTGAGCCGGGGCAGATTCGGCGGATCCATTCCAAGCCGGAGATATTTATGCAGTGCCGGACTTGGCTTGCGACGCAGTACCCGCAAGCGGAGCTGATCCCGGCGGCCAGCAGCAGTAAGGCCGCCATGACCGCGGCCCAGGAGTTTGTGCAAGCCGAGGCGATTGGGGCACAGCCCGTGGCGGCTGCGATTGGAAACGCTTTGGCAGGCTCGATTTATGGCCTCAATACCATCTTTGAGAATATCGAAGACCGGCCCGGCAATGTGACCCGGTTCTTGATCTTGGGGCGTGAACAGGCCAGACGCTCGGGCGATGACAAGACCTCGATCATGTTCAACACAGCGGACAAGCCCGGGGCGTTGGTGAGTGTGTTGAGTGTGTTTGACTCGGCGGGCGTGAACCTGACGCACATCGACAAGAGGCCAAGCCGGCGTCAAAACTGGCAGTACACATTCTTTATTGATGCCGAGGGGCACCGGGACGATTCGGCCTTATCTGAGGCGATTGTTGAGGCATCCGGGCACTGCAAAGACCTGAGTGTGCTGGGGAGTTATCCACGCTCTCGCCGGATTCTGTGATCCAAGTCTGACTATCCGCATGTCGCAACGGCGAATCGGTGCCAAACAGCGCGGATGGTTGTCTGTTGCGCGGATCTAGCCGCGCACGGCGTGCGGATCTCTGGGATACTACTGCCGAGGCGTTGCCAAAGGGCTGTGCCGCGAGGCGGCTTGGTGAGCCACATTGGGACCAAGCCAGAAGCAAGCGACATTGCACGGCTGATGTTAGGCGTGTGCAAGGGTCGCCAAGGCAATRAAACTGTTGTGCCGAGTTGAGGATYGGGCGTAGGTCCGGTAGCGTACTCGGCACGAGCGTTGGGCCTTGTGCCGGATGGATACGGCACACGCTCATCAGACAACCGATTCCCGGGTGTTATCTGGTTCGACCGCGATGGTCGGCAGGTGGTGCCGATGCCGGAACGTGGTTTCGGACGGGATCGAAGCAGGCACTGGTCGGTGCGTGACAAGGATGCGCGTACGAGGCCGGAGCTGGTCACTCCAGCGGGGACAGGAAATAGCCATGAGTCGTTCATCTAATGCGCGTCGTCCGTATGTCCGTCAGACCAAGTCGATCACTCGCCGGGCGGGTGAGGATTTGCTGAATAAAGCRGGTCTKGCCCCGATCGAGAGGCCAAGGGTCGAGCAGCTCGAGCCGAGGAAGATGCTTTTCTCGCTGACGATCGATGGCAACCAGATCGACAACGCGGGCAATTTTTATGCCGACGCGTACTTCGCGTATTTCATTCCGTACCTGCTCAGCCCGGAAGAAGTTGGCGATGATGATGACCCCGATGTGCTCGAGGAGGACTTCAACGACGAGGACCTCGGGATCATCTTCCCCGGAACCCAGCAGGTTATGGGTGGCTCGAACATTCTGGTGCGCAATGTCAACGCACAGTTTCTTGCGATCGAAGCGCCGCTGGATGGAACAGGTCAGCCTCAGACGGACTTTACAACGCTTCGTACGACGATGGGTATCGCGGGTCAGCAGTTCTTCCTTGCGACMCCCGCGGACGCGGATGCTCCCAACGGTTTGCGCGATGTCTATCTGAGCGTGCAGTTCAATGTCACAGCGGGCGGGAACCAATTGGGCCTTCTCAATGGTGCTCTTGAGATCCAGACGATTTTTCAGGGGGATGTCCAGCGGACATACACGCAGGCTGACCTTCTGGCGCTCGATTTCAATAATGACGGGCTGGGTGTCTTTACGCTCAACGCCCTTGGCGGCGATATCGGTGTATTCGACGAGGTCCGGTTTATCCAGACCCAGACGGTCGATGGAGGAAGTGTATCGGTCGCCGACTTCAGGCTCGATGACCTCATCTATACGCCGCCATCAGAAGTGTTTGCAGACATCGTCGATTCGCGGGTGTACGGCTCGTATGTCCGGATTACGGGCGAGATCGACGCGACGGTTACGGTTCTTGATCTCTACGGCCGGGACATGCGCGAGACGATCCAACTCGGCAAGCCCGCCGGTGACGGCAACTTTGTCTTTGGCGATTTCAACGGCAACGGCATCCCCGAGTACAACGACGGCATCGGGAGCATCACGCTCAGCGGGTTTGACGAGGGCGAGGGGTCGTCCTTGTATTTGACCGGTGGCGAAATTATTGCCTTTACGGGTGCGCCGCCGCTGACGGCCGAGTTTATTGAGGGCGGTTTCGCGTGGGACTTTAGCTCAGACTTCTCGCTGCTTGATCGGTTCGAAGAAGATTCGGGACTCGGGTTCTTCCTGTTGCCCGATGGTGAGCTTGGTGCGCAAGGCCTGCCGCCGGAGCAGGCGCGGCTTGTGATTGGTGCGCCATTTGAGCGTCCGCTCAACGACTACCGCCCGGATGGTACGCCTGCTGGTGTGCCGGTAAGTATCATTGGTGCGTTCTTCGATCAGGAGTATGCGCACAACCCAGACCACGGCGTGTTCTTGACCGATGGGACAAATGTCGGCGACGTTGGGCTGAACGCTGTTTTGTTTGGATCGAGCCAGTTTGACGGCTCGGTTGGGGTTTTCTCGACTGGTGTGAACTACGGACTTGTTTCGGTGGCGGGTGATCTTGAGGCGTTTGTTGTGGCGTCGGACTCGGGCGTGTTCTCGCCTGATCCGGACCAGGCTGGCGACGATGTAATCCTGAACCTGAACACGACGACCAACGCCGAACTTCTGGTTGGCAGGACTCTGCGAGAGGTAGCCATCGGTGGGAAGAGTTTGCAGACGGTGATTGTTGACGGCGACCTCAACTCACCAACGACGGCGCCGCCGAACGAGGTGCTGTTGTACACCGAGCGCGAGGTTGTGTTTAATTTTGACCCCGGGATCGCGGATGCGGAACGCGTATTCCAGCGGTTCGCCCGTGAGGGTCAGGCATTTGGGAGTGGTTTCAACCTCTTTAGTTTCACCGAAGAAGTGTCAAGAGCGATCGGTTTTGCCGACACCAGTTTTCGGAATGATACCTTTCTTTCTGCGGAATTTGTGAACTCTGCGAGTACGTCTGTGGTTGTCCAAGGGTTGACCGGCGGGCAGGACACGCGTGTCGATGGCGAAGACGCCTCGGATGTGTTCGGCTTTGCGGTTGATGGCACGCGAGACATCGTGATCGAATCGGTCTCAACTCTGACGGCATTGAACACGAACATCCGGATTCTTGATGCCGAGGGCCGGACAGTCGCTGCGATGGATGCCACSMWMGASTMYRKGYTNGNNAACMAGCWMRRCWTWACAMYCGAYRRWYYSRKCRTSWWCKKYSKMTCNRRWCGGKSWYGGMMKASKYGGCKMWSTTGACCCTGGGTTTGACGCGACATATTCGATTCTGATCAGCGGTCTGGCGCCGACGACGCTGGGGTCGTACCGCAGCGCTGCCGGGTTTGGGTCTCCCAATGACAGGCGGACGGTCGCTGCCGACGGCGAGCTTGAGCGGCCCGTTGTTGCGATCAACTCGGGGAGCGTTGGTTCGATCCGCGTTGGCACCGGGTATGTCGACGGCGGCGGGGAGCTTACTGCTGTTTCAGACGATGTGGTCAACACGCTCGACACCGATGACGACCTGGCTCAGATGGGCGGGTTCTCGTTCTCGGCGCCGGGCAACTTGTACAACATCTCGACCGGTGGTGACATCGGCGCCAACAACGGCAGGGCTGGTGCGCCAAACGACTTTACGGTTGGGATGAACTTCGGCTCGCTCTATACCGGCTTGTCGGATGAGCTTGGCACAGGCTACGCGCAGGGCGACCTTGGTGACTTTACGCTGGTCACGGGCGGGCAGATCGGGTCTATCAATGTTTCTGGCGGAATTGGAACAGATCAAGATGGAGCAATACTCGGTTTGCCCACTCTTAATAACCAGCCGGTTGTTATCCGCACGGGTGTAGACCCAGACCTCGCCGGCCATATCGGGATGATCCGTGTTGGTTCGCATGTCGCCGGCGACACGCTCACGATCGACACGAGCGCCACCAACGGTTCGATCGTCGGCGGGCTGCTCATCTCGCAGGATGCGCCCGACTTTGGGCTAGACACCACATACCTCGACGACCGTGGGATCTTCGATGGGTTTGGTGGCATTGATTTGCAACTGGGCCAGGATTCTGATATCCGCTTTGTTGATATACCGTTTATAGATCTTCAGGGCGCAGCCAACGCGTTCTTGCCGATCATCACGGGTGAAACACTGAGGCTCGTCGATGACGCTGGCGGCAGGGTTGAGATCACTGTGACATCGCGCGAGGTCTTTGGGTTTGAGATTGGGCGGGTGTATGTTGTCCCGGTCGAAGGCTCTGAGGGTGTCGCGATCGCACGGATCGAGATCGATGATCTTTCGGGAACCGGTGTGTTTACGGGCGGTCGGACGCTGCGCATCCGTGGCGAGAGCGGGCAGAGCGTCAACGACATCATCTCGATTGGGCGGATCCTGATCCGCGAGTCGGATGCGTTTAGCGAAATCCTCATCGATGGTCCGGCGCAGATCGATGTGCTGCGCATCGACGCCCCGGCTGGGCTCCAGACGATTAATCAGGACACTCCCGACGGCGACATTGTTGCGATCGATACAAACTCGCTGGAAACGCTTCGGATCCAGCAGGGTGATCTTGGCAGGACGGAAGTCTTGGCGTGGGGGCCTCAGCAGATCGGTCCAACGCTTGGTATCAACGATAACGACAGCAATCAGACCCCGTTYGAGTTGGATGCCGCACTGATTGAAGTCCGCTGGAACGGTGAGGTCTTCAGGCCCACGACCGACAGCGATATCGTGTTTGACAACGCGTACCTTGATGATATCGGTGCCCCGTTTGATGTGTTCCTCAACGGCATCGTGATCCGCACGGGCGGCATCTCCGACAGGATCGAGGTATCGGGCGGCATCGGCGATGTCATCAGCGAGGATGCTGCGGCGGACATCAACATCATCCGCGCCAACGACGACGAGACGACGCTCGACGGCGAGTTTGACGGGATATTTGGCACGATCTTCTCGGCGCGGGACATTGTTCTGGTTGAGATCGGCGATGGTTTGGCTGGTCGAGGCGATTCGCCATTTGCGGCGGCTGGTATCTTTGCTGGCGGGTCCATTGACCGGATCAGAGACAATGTTGACGGCGCGAACATCGAGGGTGTTATCACCGCTGCGAGCGTGAATGTCGATGGGGTTGTCAGGCTCGCTGGGATCGCCGGGATCAACGAGATCGAGTTGAGGACCGGGGGCAGTATCCGCGATGCGTACATCGCTACTTCGCGGAACCTCGATGAGTTCTGGAGGGGCGCTTTCTACGGGAACGAGGGTGTCTTCTTCGGGGCGATCAACGAGATCAGCGTGACCGATGGCAACATCTTCCGGTCACGGATTATTACACCCGAGCTTATCACGCTCGAGATTCGGGGCGGGTTCTTCGATGCGACTGACCTGCGCGTTCTCGATTCTGTAATCAACACCATTTCCGCGGACGGGTTTAGAAACTCGACCACCGGCGGCGACCCGCTGGAGTTCAGGCAGAGCAGGATTTTGGTCGGCGAAGATCTTGAGCGGCTCAGGGTCACCAGCGACGGCGACTTCGTGGACACCACGCTCGGCGTCATCGGCTCGGTCGTGCGGAATATCTCAGCCAACAATATCATCCGTGGCAACATCGGTGTCAGCAACACGATCAACGCGATCGATCTCACCGGCAGCATGCTGGCGAGCACGCTGACCGCGGGGCAACTCCTGGCGTTTACCGCTGCCGACAGCATCCGAACCTCCACAATCAGCATCTCCGGCCCGATCCGAAACATCACGGTTGGCAACGAGATCTCGCGCACGGACATTACGGTCAGTGGCCCCGACGGCAGGATCGACCTGATCTCGGCTGCCAACACGATCCATGCCAATATCGTTTCTTCGGGCCGGATCGCTGAGATCAACTCGCTCACCGGGGACATCCGCGGCTCGATCTCAACGACCACCGACCGGGGCGACATCGACCTTATCACCGCTGCTCGCGACCTGGCCATCACAACTGATATCGGCGGCAACCTTGACATGCTTGTTGCGGGTCGCAACATCGGCGATGCCAACAACCCGAGTGTGATCCTTGTTCGCGGCGATGTCGGTATTCTCGATGTCACCGGCGGCAGGCTCTTCTCGGATCTCCGCGTTGGCGGCACGGTCGAGAGCGTGCTGCTTGGGAGCACGACCAACCTGCCGACGAACCCCAAGGCCAACGACGGGGACATCGAGGCGTTTGGACGGATCCAGAGCGTCTCGATCGTCGGCGACTACGACGGCAGGATCGTCTCAGAATCTGGCGGCATCGGAAACATCACTATCACCGACGGTTCGTTCCTTGGTGGGGGTGCGATCATCGCCCGCGACGGCGGGATCGGCAGCATCGTTATTGTTGCTGGCCACCTGATGGGCGATATCTTTGCTGACCAGACCATCGGAACGATCCGTGTGGTCGCTTCTGCGGACGGCGTGTTCGGGGATGTCGGCATCAACCCGGCGCTCTCGGCTGGCGTGGCGTCGAGCGACCCGAACCGTAACCAACTGCCCCCGGGCGTGGTCGCAACCAGCGCCATTGATGGCCCGGTGATCGCGTCGCTTCGCGGCATCAACAACTTCATTGTTTCTGGCGGTTCGATCTACGACACGATGATCTACGCGGGCACGAACATCGGCTTGCTGCATGTCTTTGGCAATATCCAGTCCGACAGTCAACAGGGCGATGATGATTCGGTCACCATCGCTGCGGGCGATCAGATCCAGAGCGTCATAGTGACCGGCGGCGTGACAGACACGCTCTTTATCGCGGGTGTTGCCAGCTTTGGTTCCATGCCGATTTTTGACATCATCGATTCGCTCTACACGGACCGTGCGGGCGGGACGGGTGCGGATGCGGACATCATCAAGTCGGGCCGAATCCAGAGCGTCAGTATCGGTGCCAGTGCAACGGATGTTACMTTTAGCGCGGGYATGACCGCGGGCGACGACGGCGTCTACGGCACGGGCGATGAACGCCATGTTATCGGCTTTAGTTTCGTCGATGATCTGACTATCGGCGGCGCACGGACGAATGTCACAGTTAGCGCTGACCGCAAGTTCTACACACTCAACGGCACGRTCATCACGCCCGCMATCCAGGACGGCGAYGCAACWCTCAACAACGCGGGTCGGAACGCGGCCAACGAGGGCGGGCTGCTCGAATCGCTGACCGCGGCCTTTACAGGCGGGAGTGTCAACCTTGGAAACCTCGGCACGGTCATTAGCTTTGGCACCACCAGCACATTCGCGTGGAATGGGACGGCCTTCTCGGTGCAGGCGACYTCGTCTGACGCCGGTGCCAACGCAGACGCGGCGCGCGGCATCGTCTGGGACGCGGTTCGTGGTCGTCTGATCCTCGCCAATACAAGACTCGACGACGGTGTGATTGTCACAATCATCGACAATGATGGCAACCCGGCCACGCCGCTGCCTGAACTGATCGACTTTGATATCGTTTCCAACGACGAGGCTTCGATCGGTTTGATTCAGATCAACGGCAACCTCCGCGGCGGGTCGGACATCATCGTCGACAACTTCGCACGCACCATCGACATCGATGACTACGAGGGCACGGGCCAAATCATCGTTGGTGTTGATATCGCAACGCTGACCGTTGGCAGGTTCGCCGGCGGCAGCATCAGCGCCAACTTTGTCGATGCCCTCAACATTACCAAGAGCATCGTTGTCTTCTCGGGAAGTGTCCCAACGGTGGACATCGCTGGTGCCCGCGCGATCACGGTCAATCAGAATGTGACCGCAATCATCAATATTGATCGCTCGGTGACTGAAATATTCAGCGTCGGCGGCGCGTTCACACAGGCGCTTGTCCGTGCGGGTGGCTCGATCACCAACATCACCGCTGGCGAGATCACGCGTTCGCGCATCAGCGTCGCCAATGTGATCGGCAGCGTCAATGTTGCCGGCGATGTCTTTGATACATCGATCATCGCCGGCGGCGACCTCGGCTCCGACGCACAGATCGGGACCGGCGGGGATTCTTCGACCGTTGACCACACCTCCAGCGGCAGCATCGGTAGTGTCACCATCGGTGGCAACTTCTTCGAGTCCGATCTGATCGCAGGCTTCCTTCGCGGCTCCGACGGTTTCTTYGGAACCGAYGACGAYACSGCGGCRTCGGGCATCTCYTCGATCGGCAATGTCATCATCGCYGGGACWGGTGTTGGCTCAAATGTGAACTCTGARTCGTAYACCATCACGGCGGCGGGYGCTCTCTCGTTTGTCACCATCGGCGGAACCGATGGCGCATCGGTCGGCAACTTTACGATCGATCCGTTCAGCGGCGAGCCGCTACCGATCCAGGTTCTCAATCTCTCGGTCATTCAGGATGCACGCAGCTACACAGCCCAGTTCACCTTCAACCAGGACATCCAGACTGACACATTCGTCGATGCACTCTCGATCAGAGAGGTCATCAGCGAGGGTAACTTCTTAGCGCTGGCCAAGCCGACTTCGGTTCCAGGCTCGGGTGACTACTGGGTCGAGTTTGATATCCCCAATCGGATGGTCTTCGTGACTGTTTTCCGCACCGTGACAGATCGCGACCTGATCGACAACGGCGACGGCACATTCTCGCGCCCCGTCGACGCGGCTGCCGGTGTGTACCGCATCTCGTTTGATGCCGATGTGCTCCGAGGCCGGGTCAGCCAGGCACGCCTCGATGGCGACGGCGACGGCTTTGCAACCGACGGCGATCACTACAGCGTTGACGATATCATCGGTGATGCTGGCGATGCCGCGAGCACACGCGATCCCGAGATCGTTGATGTCCACGACGACGGCACGCTGCTGATTGACTACTTCGGTGCCGTCTCGCTCGATCAGGTCTTTGATTCCAACAGAGCGCCAGACGGCGTGCCGGATTCCAACAAACCCTTCATCCTCCGTGGGGCGATGGGCGATCATTCCGATCGTGATCTGAATGACTTCGGATTCGGCGGCGATATTGATGTCTACAGTCTGACCCTCCAGGCCGGACAGATCCTGCAAATGGGCGAGATCAGCGGGGCAGGCTTCCAGGCGCAACGAAGCGTTTACTTCCAGCCATCCGATGGCGGCGAACCTTCGCTTGTCTTTACCCAGCAGGGCAGTTCGTTCGACGCCAGTATCTTCATCCAAAGCTTCGGTTTTGAGACCGACCAGACGCTCCCGCTGCCGGTTCAGCCTGCTCAGGAAACAGATCGTTCAGACGCTGCGGCTCTGCTTATCAAGGAATCCGGCACATTCTATATTGTGCTCGAATCCGGGAGCAACCCTTCGGCGTCATGGTTCACGCCGGGCGTTGTGAATGATGCCGATGTCGAGCCCAACCAGATCGGAAACTACGCGTTCTCGATCGAGGTCTTCGACGATGGCAACACCGGGTTCTCAGCTGGCAGTGATTCGGGAGACGGCACCAATGTCGTACACGCTCCGCCTTTGGCTCTCTTTGGTTCTGTTACCGATACGGTTGTGATCGGTGACTACACCTTCAATAGGGACGCTGGTGCTGACGGGATCTTCGGCAACGGCGACGACTTCGTGACCGGTTCGACAGCCGACGGTGAGCTGACCTCGACCCGTGTCGGGACCAGGCTCACCAACACGATCAGCAGCTCGCTCGGTGATCCGGGCGTGACGGGCCTGCCCGGGACAGTCGAAGCCGATGTCGATATCTGGCATCTCAACAACCGCCAGCAGATCGCTCCCGGCACTGCGATGACGATTACCGTCAAGCTCGCCGATGTTGGCGGCGACCTGGGTTCGACTATCACCCAGAATGTCACCAACTTCTCATCGCTCTCGGACWTTWCGGACCTGACCAAGAATGTTCAGTTTGCGCTCTTTGAGACGACAAACTCGACTACCCTTGATAATGCGGAGCTGATCTTTAGCCCGACAGACTTTGAGGCCAAGGCATCAACGCCCAACACGATCATCGCCGAGAACGGCCCGACGCGTTACGGMTTTGATGCCAACGGGGACTTCTTTATCAGCTTTATCATTCCGCCGGCACTCGGTGGGGCGATCWACGCATCGGGCACMTACGCKGTGTAYYTGCAGGGCGCGTTCCAGAGCGACTATGTTATCGAGGTCGTCACGCAGGGCACCGGCAGCCAGCAGTTGCGAAGCCAGAATGTGCTCATCGAGACCGCTGGCGGCGTGCTCGATTGGCTCACCGTTGAAGGCAGCCCGGTTGAGGTCGGCKGGTTCGACGCGAGGTCGCTCGGCTTTACTGGCCGGGTCAACAATATTGACATCAACACCTTTATTCTGAATGAACTTGTTGTCAGTCTCAACAGCATCTACGCCACGGCGGGCCTTGATGTCACATTCTCGATCGATCCTGCGGACTTTGAGTTCCAGGAGTTCTCAACGGTCTTCCTTACGAGCGACCACAACCCGATCGGGTTGATCATGACCTCGGACTTTGGATACTCTGAGCGATCCGATCCGTTCAATACTGATCGCGAAGATGAGGCAGTCGTGTTCTCGCCTGACATGTCCACCTTGGGTTACGCACCGACCACCGAGGATCTTGACAGCTTTGTCGAGTCACTCACCGCGGCGACGGGCAGGCGTGTCGGCGAGCTTGTCGGCTTGCGTCTGACGGAGTCGCAGTTCGGACTAGGAGGGGGAGACCTTGATCTCTTCAACGCATCATCTGTCCGCTTTACACCGCTTGGTATTGACGATGACTATGTCATCCAGAGCGACAGCCGGAGTCTTGTAAACAACCTCGAATCGATCGACGACACGGGTTTCTACCTCGGGCATCAGTCGTCGTTGTCGCTGCTCGACAGGATCTTGTCAAACTAACTCTGTTTGTTGATTGCAGGACATATGAATAACACATCAGGCCYCGCGTCAAAGCGGGGCCTGTTTTTAGATAGTGCAAGGAGTGGGTTTAGCTGCGGTTTGCTTGGCCGCGGGTTTCTTTGTGCGGGTCGCTTTTTTCGTAGCAGGCTTATTCGAGACGGCTTTGCGTGCGGTTGTTTTCTTCGTAGATACTTTCTTTGTCGTTTTCTTTGCAGCGGCTTTCTTGCGTGGCGTTGCTTTGCGCACAACCGGTATCAARGGCTCGCGTTCGTCATCTTGCTTTTGAGTAATCGTTAGCGCGGCGACCATGTCTCGCAGCGCGGCGATGTCTTTGGTCTGCGCTTCAACCACTTTTCGCAGGACCGTTTCGCGGGACTCGGCGCGTTCGAGGCGGTCATCGAGGATCGAAATCTGCTCGGCCATCGCCAGCGACTGCTCTTGCATGGTGATGCGCACCCGTTCACCGACGCGTTCATCCAACTCGTCGCAACGCTCCTGAACCGCAAGATCCCAGCTCTCGGCTCGCTCAAGAGTTACGAGGATTTGATCAAGCTGCTGTGTCGATTCGTGCGCAGCTTCGGAAGCGCGATCRACGATGGCTGAGGCTTGGCCGCGGATGTCCTCGGCGGATCGAACGAGAGACTGTCGCGCCTGTTCGCTGTCGGCCAGGGCGCGCGTGCTWGCTTCTTCGAGCCTTGCGATCGATTCGKCCGTTGCTTGCTTTGCCGACTCGCACCGGCCCACGACCTCGTCGACCTTCTGTGTGTCCACCGAGAACTCGGCCTTTGCGATCGTTTCGGTAAGCCCTTCGGAAATCGTGCGGGCTTTCTCGTGTGCAGCGCCCAGTTGGTTCTTGATGTTCTTTGCGACGGCATCTTGGGCGCTGGTGACACGCGCCCGGATCTCGCCGTCGGCTGAGCTGATGGTGTCGCGGTGCTCGCGGACGATGGATTCGGCTCGGCGTGTGAGGCGTTCGAGTGCTTGTGCCTGTTCGCCGACCCCGGCTTGTGCGCGTCCGATCGCAAGCTCGGCGGCGCGCTCGATCGTGTCGCGGTGTGCCGACCCAGCAGCGATCGCGTCGCGGAGTGCGCGGGCGGCGGTTTCGAGTTC
>NVSP01000062.1 GCA_002732755.1 Phycisphaera sp. | reverse complement strand
CGGCGAAGCGCGCTGGCGCTTCGGGGCCTCGTCCACGGGCCGACGGGGGGCGTGCTCGCGGCTGCCACGACGAGCCTGCCCGAAGATCCGGGGGGCGTGCGCAACTGGGACTACCGCTATTGCTGGCTCCGCGACGGGGCGATTACATGTGAGGCCCTTGTCAGACTTGGAAGCAATGCTGAAGCGATCGGGTTTCTCGATTGGCTGCTGGGCGTGCTCGATAAGACCGCAGCGCCCGAGCGCCTCGCGCCGGTCTACACGATCACCGGGCACGAACTCGCCCCCGAGGCTGAGCTGACAGAACTCGCAGGCTACATGGGTTCGCGCCCGGTTCGCGTCGGCAACGGCGCCAGCTCACAGCTTCAGCTTGATGTCTTTGGGCCGGTGGTTGAATTGATCTGGCAGCTTGTCCAAAAGGGCGCGCCGGTGACATTTGAGCATTGGCAGCTCGTCGAGCAGATGGTCCACGCTGTCGAGCGCAGGTGGGAAGAGCCGGACCATGGCATCTGGGAAGTCCGCGTCGAGCGCAGGCACTGGGTCCACTCGAAGGTTATGTGTTGGGTGACGATCGACCGCGCGATCAAGATCGGCAGCGCGTACCTGGGCAAGGTTCGCGCCGATTGGCAGGAACTCGCTGAGACGATTCGGCAGGATGTGATCGCCAACGGCTACAACCAAGAGGTCCGAGCGTTTACCGCATGGTACGGCTCGGACGAACTCGACGCCTCGGTGCTGCTAGCCGGCACGATGGGGCTGATCGMTCCGATGGATGATCGGTTTGTCAGCACGCTCGGGCGGATCGAGAAGGAGCTGCGCGAGGGGCCGACGGTGTACAGGTACAAGTACGAYGACGGTTTGCCGGGGCACGAGGGCGGGTTCAATTTTTGCACGAACTGGCTGATCGATTCGTACATCGCCACGGGCCGAACGGAGGACGCGTGGGCGCTCTTCCGCGACTTTACAGCGCTCGCCGGCCCGACGGGGCTGATCCCCGAGGAGTACGACACGAAGACGGGCAAGGGGCTTGGCAACCACCCGCAGGCGTACTCGCACGCGGGGCTGATTATGAACGCGCTGAAGCTGGCTTCGATCGGCGAGAAGTAAAGGTGCTATTGTTTGAAAGCTCGGGCGAGTAGCTCAGTTGGCTAGAGCGACCGCCTTACACGCGGTAGGTCCGGGGTTCGAGTCCCCGCTTGCCCATTTCCCGAGTTGATATTCACAGTCCTCAGATACCGCAGGATTTATATTCTTCGACTTTGGGCCTTACTCAACCGGGGCTTCGGTGATGATCACTTGGATGGATTCGCCTGTGGGCATGCCCGTGGGGATGCGCAGCYCWASGYWSKAKRKCRKRTCACGGCCGCCGGCTTTGACGACAGGGTACCAGTCGGTCAGGATGTCTTCTGCGATTACCTCGTCGCCGTCGGAGATAACGAGGTCGATATCGGCTTCGTTCGCTGCGGTTGCTTCGCAGGTGTACATCTTGTCTGCGGTTGCGGTGATCGTCCACGAGTAGGTGTACGGGCCTTCTTGTGTCGTGGTGTAGGCATCATCAAAGATGATGTTGCCTTGGGTTTCTGCTGCTGCGGTCTCGGCGATTGCTTCGGTGATACTGACCTGGATGGTCTCGCCGGCGGTCATGCCTGCGGGGATGCGAAGTTCAAGTCTAAATTCCGTATTGCGCCCGCTGGCGGAAACCACGGGGTACNAGTCGATCAGGACATCTTCTGCGACAACCTCTTCGCCGTCGTAGATAACGAGATCGATGTCGGCTTCGTTCGCTGCCGTTGCCTCGCAGGTGTATTTCTTGTCGTCGGTAGCGGTGATGGTCCACGAGTTGGTGTACGGGCCATCGCGCGTGGTGATGTAGTCTTCTTCGAAGATGACCGTGCCTTGGGTTGTAGTTTCCGGGATCGCGGCGCTTGCGGGGTAGCGAACAACGCGAACGGTCACGGGTGTRTCCTGCAAGAGCGCTTCACCCGCTTCGATCGTGAGGAAGGTCTCGGTGCGTTCACTCTGCGGCTCGATCCAAAGCACTGGGAACTGGTCAAACGCTTGGTCAACGGACAGCACCGTGCCGTCGGAATCTTCGAGCGATGAGTCAACATCCGAGGCGTCGTGCGCGACAGCGATAAAGCCGTAGGTGTAGCCCGGATCGAGCACATAACGGGTTCTGCGGGACATGGTCTCTGGTGAGAGGGTGTCCCGGCGGGTGGTCACGGTGTCGATGGCGTTGACATCGACCGAAGCGCCCTCGGCGTGGAGGCCGATGAGTTCGGAGATGATCTCATCTGGCTTGGCAAAGAGGTCGTACGCTCGGCGAGCCCACGCGATGTTGCGTTCGGCTTGGCGCTCTTGGAGTGTGCCGTCGATCATCTCGACCGCGAGATCGACGCGCTGTGCGTAGGCAAAGCCGAACGAGGCGCGTGTGCCGGTGTCGATGGCGATGTGCTCGGCTGCCGAGAGCACGCCGATGACGCGTCCCTCGCTGTCGAGCACCGGGCTGCCGCTGGCGCCGCCGGTGACGGGGCCGGAAAGGTGCAAGAGATGCGAGTCTTTCCAATCTGTTCGCATAAAGAAGAAATCGGTCCGGGCCGTGATGTTGCATTTGACGGTGTGCAATGTAGTAAAGCCCGAGAGGTTCTCGGCGGGGAAGCCGAGGTACACGACCTCATCACCTAGCGCCGGCTTGTGCGATTCGTCTGTGATGTCAGCGATCGGTAAAGGCTTGCCCGCATCGCCCGCGGTGACTTCCAGAATCGCGATGTCGGCGACCGAGATCACCTCGAACTGTTTGAGCTGTGATGCAGCGCCAACGAACATCCGCCCGAGGCGAGGGTTCCACGAGATGTACGCCGGGTGAAGTCGCACGCTCCCGATGACGACTTCGCTCCGGTCGAGCAGGCCCCGGCGGGCGATCATGCGGTCGCCTTCTTCGAGGTTCTCTGTCAACCCCTCGGCGACATGTGCGTTGGTGGCGAGTGTGTGCGGCGCGATGGTCCACGCGGTCCCGACTTCGCGGAACGAGCCGTCGGCCTTTGCGACCCCGACAAGAAAGACCGAATCGAGCGCCGATTCATCAATCTGCATCTGGGCTGTGGTGCGTGGGGCGAGTGTAAATAGAAGCACGACGGCCAATAGACGGGTCGAGGTGCGTTGCAAGAAATGCGAAGATGCCATGGCTGGTTGCTCCTGATGCGAGAATCGTGATTGATGGGCGCGGCCCATGTAATCATCGGACTCTTCTTTGGGGAGCTTCAAATTCGTCCGAGAAACCGCAGGATCCAGAATCCCGCGGCGTGGGGCATCGGGGCAAGAAGTTATCGAGACTTAGCTCTCTTCCATTCGAGGACCGTCGCGGTCGTTGCGGCAGCAAGGGCGACGATCGCCATGCCAAAGGCGGTCATCATGTCGCCTTCCATCCCGACGGGGCCGAAGTGGCTTGCGATTGCGCCCAGCATGGTGACGACCGCGAGCACCCCGCCAAAGAACGCGGTCTTTGGGTTGAGGATCAGGACGATCGTGACAATCTCGACGACGGCGATCGCGTAGACAGCGTTCTGGCCTCCGGGAACGGTCTCGACGAGCGGGCCGGCGTTGCCGGTGACCTTGGGGATAAAGCCGCCAACGGTGAAAATGCCCGCGGTGACGATCTTGGCTGCCCAACGGGTGATCGTAATGGCTTTGGTCTCGCTCGAATTATCCATGCCGGGCCTCGTTTCCTGAGTGTGGTGCTTACCTGGATCAAACAACTGGGAACCCCATTGCGGTATTCCGAGGGCGGCGAAATGGAGTTGAGAGGCTGATAATCTTCCCGCTCCCGCGATGATTACGATTGAGGGAAGAATGATCCTTTCTGGAGTGAAGCCGAATTGAATCCTCTTGATGCCGCCTATCTGATGGTTGCCGTCGCCGCATCGCCGACGCTGCTGCGTAAGTCGCGGACAGGGTGGTCCGATCGGCTCGGGATCACGGTGCCTTCACCATCGGCGTTATCTGGTCGCAAGCGGGTGCTGCTGCACGCGGTGTCGGTGGGGGAGGTCAACGCGCTGCGGACACTGGTCCCGATGCTGGCTGCCCGTGCGGATGTCATCGTGTGTACAACAACCGACACGGGCCTCGCGCGAGCCAAAGAGCTCTACACCGAGGATGCAGCGGTTTGCCGGATGCCGATGGATTTCTCGTGGGGCGTGAGCCGGTTTCTTGACGCGATTCGGCCGGATGTGGTTGGGCTTGTCGAGCTTGAACTCTGGCCCAACCTGATCGCAACCTGTCGCCGGCGGGACATCCCCGTCGCGGTCATCAACGGCAGGCTCAGCGCCCGCTCGTTCGCCGGGTATGCACGGGCCAAGCCGATCATCGGCCCGATGTTCGAGTCGCTGGCAATCGCTGCGGTGCAAGACGAGTCGTACGCAAAGCGTTTCCGGGCGATGGGCACCCGGCTTGTCGAGGTGACGGGTTCGATGAAATGGGATGCGGCGAACCTGTCGCGCGATTCGGCACGGGCGGATGAACTCGCTGAGCAACTCGGGATCGATCGCAACAAGCCGTTGATCGTCGCGGGCAGCACCGGGCCGGGCGAGGAACAGCTCATCCATGAGGCGTGCCCGTCTGGTGTGCAGTTGCTCTGCGCGCCGCGCAAGCCCGAGCGGTTCGATGGGGCGGCTCTGGCGCTTGGTGAGTGTGTCCGAAGATCCACCGGCGAGAAACGCGAGGGCGCGACCCGGTTCCTGCTCGACACCATCGGCGAGCTTCGCCTGGCGTACGAACTGGCGGATCTGGTCGTGATGGGGCGGTCGTTTGGTGAGCAGTTTGGGTCGGACCCGACCGAGCCGGCGGCTCTTGGAAGGGCAACCCTGATCGGGCCAAGCGTGGGCGATTTCACCGCGATCGTGTCCACGCTTGAGAAGGCTGGCGGCCTAGCCCGCACGAYGAGGCGTTCGCTCGGGGCGGATCTGGAGAGGCTGATCCGCGACGGCCAGGCGCGCCAGAAGCTCGCCGAGGCCGCCGAGCGGTGTGTGCTCGCCAACCGAGGGGCAAGCGCCCGTCACGCGGAGTTGCTGCTTGCGCTGGCGGGGATGACCAAACGCCGCCGCGTGCCGGTGGATGCGGGCTAGGTTGTGTTTGGCAGATCAGATTCTGATGAGCCCCTTCCGCGAGGAAGGGGGCAAGGGACAGTCAGACCGTGGGCCCCTCGCTCGCGCGAGTGGCTCGTTGATCCGTCAAACATGGCCTAGTATCGTCCCCGAGGCCCAAAGTGGCCCGAGGGGACGTAGCTCAGTTGGTAGAGCATCGGACTTTTAATCCGCTGGTCCGGGGTTCGAGTCCCCGCGTCCCCATTCTTTGATTCTTGCTGTAAGAGCCGTGTGCCACTGACCTGTTCTTACAGGTCAGTGCTTCTCCCGTTACAACTTCTATGTGGCAGAGCACTGACCCAGAGGACCGGGTCAATGGCACGATCAACGAGGTTCTCCGTCTCTGAACGATGGGGGTGGCGTGGCGGTGTCAAGCCGGGTAGTTTGGTGGTGGCGGTCAGCCATAGATAGAGGAGGTCGAGATGAGATGTATCACAACAGCATGTGTGTTCGCAGCAGCGGTTCTGGCTGGATCTGTAGGTGCTCAGGACCAGCGAGAGTGGCAACTGCTCTTCAACGGCGAGGACTTAGCCGGCTGGGTCTCGTCCGGCGCCGACGATGCGTGGGGTGTTGTCGATGGTGAGATTGTCACCATCAAGCCGGGCACGGGCGGCTGGCTCCGCACGGATCGGATGTTCCGCGACTTCGAGATCACGCTCGAGTTCTTCATGCCAAAGGGAGGCAACTCCGGGCTTGGCTTACGAGGCTCATCCGGGGGCGACCCCGCGTTTACAGGCTTTGAACTTCAGATGCTCGATACGCACGGCGAAGAACCGGGCTTGCGAAATTGCGGCGCTCTCTACGAGGCGGTTGCGCCGCTGCGCATGTCGGTCGCCAAGCCGGGCAACTGGAATACCTACCGCGTGCTGCTGATCGGTGACACGCTCAATGTCTGGCTCAACAACGAACCGATCCATATCGACACCAAACTCGATGACCGCGGTTTCTTCAGAAAAGAGAGCCAACCGTTGCCGCTGGATGCGCGCGCCACGACCGGGTATATCGCGTTCCAAGACCACGGCCACGCGTTCCGCTTTCGCAACATCAAACTCCGCGATCTCTCGCCAAACCCAGAACCCAAGGGCATGACGCCCCTGATCAATGACGACCTCTCTGGTTGGTACAGCGAGGGCGACACGAATTGGGCGATCGAGCACAGCGCGATCGTGGGGCGCGATGGGCCGGGGCATCTGTATTCGGATGGGATCTACACAAACTTCGAGATGCGGGCGCTCGTCAAGATCAACGCCAACGGCAACAGCGGGATGTACTTCCGCACCGTGCCCAACCCGGATTCGACCTGGCCCATCGGCTACGAGGCGCAGGTTGACAACCACGACCCGAAGAACTTTACCGGCAGCGTCTACGACAAAGCATGGACCGAGCACTCGGCGCCTCTGACGCGAGACAACGCGTGGTTTGACTACATCATCAGGGCCGAGGGCAACCACATCCGCACATGGATCAACGGCGTGGCGATGGTCGATGCGCAGCTCGACGAGTACGACGAGGGCCGGTTCGCGCTGCAAGGGCACCACCCGGGCAATGTGATCTCGTACAAGGACATCCGCGTACTTGAACTTGAGGATTGATCAGACCCAACTGCCGTCGTTTGCAGCGCTTTTGACGACGCGCTCGATGAACCGCATCCCGGAGAGGCCCGCGTCGGCGCGTGGGACATCGCGGCCCAATGGTCCGATTGGTGTGCCGAGTTTCTTGGCGCTGATGAGTTCGGCGAYGCCGCGATAGATATTGGCAAAGGCTTCGAGGTAGCCCTCGGCGTGGCCGGGAGGTGTGCGAGTGGCTGCTGTTGCCCGGTCACTCAGCCCCGGTTGTCCGCGCGTCAGAATCTTTGTGCCTTCATCGAGCGTGGCGACTTTGAGATCGTTTGCGGATTCGTGCGACCACCAGAGCGAGCCGGCGTCGCCGTGGACGCTGAGCGTAATTCTGTTTTCGTCGCCGATACAAACTTGCGAGATGTTGTAGCTGCCCTTGGCCCCGCCGGCGTAGCGGATGCGGATCATCGCGTCGTCGTCGAGCACGCGGTCTTTGCCGAAGCTGGTGAGTTCGCCGCTGAGGGCTTCGATTTCGAGACCGGTGACGAACGATGCCAAATGCTCGGCGTGCGTGCCGATGTCACCAAGTGCTCCGCCCTGACCCGCTTGCTTTGGATCGACGCGCCAGCTCGCCTGTTTGTGGCCGGTGCTCTCGATGTCCTGCGCAAGCCAGCCCTGGATGTAGCTCAGTTCGACCCGGCGGATCGTGCCCAGCGCGCCGGCGCGCACAAGTTCGGCAGCCTCGCGAATCATCGGGTAGCCCGAGTAGGTGTAGGTCACCGCGCAGAGCAGKCCCGCATCGTGTGCCAGGTGCCCAAGCTGGCGGGCCTCATCGCTCGTGCAGGTCATGGGCTTGTCGATCACGACATTGAGCCCGGCTTCAAGACATGCTTTGGCGATCGGAAAGTGCGTGTTGTTGGGCGTGACGATGACGACAAAGTTAGCCGCATCCGGCCGCTGTGGTTCCTTCTCGACAAGTTCTTGCCACGATTCGTATGAGCGGTCGGTCGGCAGCCTAAGAAGCTTGGCAGACTCCAGCGAACGCTTGGGCGACGATGACAACGCCCCGGCGACGAGTGTGGCCGAGCTATCAAGCGCGATGGCTTTGCGGTGGATCTCGCCGATGAAGGCGTCCATGCCGCCGCCGATCATGGCGTAGGTGAGGCCGGTTGCTTGGCTCATGGGTTGTCGTCCTTGTCGAATGCTGAATCGAACGCATGATCGGCAGCGGGGAAGTCGATCGAGCGTACATAGTCCACAGCCTCCATCGCGCCGTGCTCACGGGCCATCGCGCTGTCTTCCCACTCGACGCTCAGCGGGCCGTCGTACCCGATCCGGTTGAGCACGCGGATGATGGCTTCAAAGTCCACATCGCCCCGGCCCGGTGACCGGAAATCCCAGCCCCGGCCTGCATCACCGAACCCGAGGTGGCTACCGAGAATCGATGTTGTGCCGTCGAGCGTGGTCGCGGCGTCCTTCATGTGGACATGCGCGATTCTGCCGGGGAAAGCCTCAATAAACTTGACCGGGTCGATGCCCTGCCAGATGAGGTGCGAGGGGTCGAAGTTGGCGCCAAACGCGTTGTGGCCGTCGAGCACATCGAGCGTGCGGTCAAAGGTGTACAGGTCGTAGGCGATCTCGGTTGGGTGGACCTCGAGCGCAAAGACGATGCCGAACTCTTCGTAAACATCAAGAATCGGCATCCATCGATCAGCGAACTCTTGGAAGCCTCTGTCGATCTCTTCTTCGGTGGTGGGCGGGAAGAAGTAGAGCTTGTGCCAGATGGGCGAGCCGGTAAAGCCGTTGACGGTGTTGACACCAAAGAGGCTCGCGGCTTTGGCGGTGTCACAAATCTCAGCCGCGGCACGCTCGTTGACACCCGCGGGTTTGCCATCGCCCCATATGCGTTCGGGGAGGATTGATTTGTGCCTTGTGTCGATCGGGTCGCTGACGGCTTGGCCGACGAGGTGGTTGCTGATGGCAAAGCAATCCAGATCGAACGATGCGAGCAGATCCCGCTTGGCTTTGCAGTAGCTGTCGTCGGCGAGGGCTTTGTCGACTTCGAAGTGGTCGCCCCAGCAGGCGAGTTCGAGGCCGTCGTAGCCCCAGTCAGATGCCATCTCGCAGAGCGTTTCGAGCGGGAGGTCGGCCCATTGTCCGGTGAAAAGTGTGACGGGTCGTGGCATGGCTTTGGCTCCAGTGTGTGCCCGATGTTCGGTTCGGCCTACGGCATGTGATGGTACAGGGTGTGGACAGCATTGACAGCGGCGAGAATCCGGTATGCTCGACACACAGCCGATTCCCGGCTATGCGAGATCGACTGCATGGATCAATCACAGTTGGATCAATCTCAGCCGCCAGCATTGGTCCGTACCCGCTTGTCGGTGATGATGTTTTTGCAGTACGCGATCTGGGGCGCTTGGCTCCCGATTCTGTATCCATTCCTGCTCGGACACCGCAAGTTCAGCCTCGACGAGGTTGGAGCAATCTTGGCGGCTGGTGCTGCGGGCGCGATCATTGGGCCATTCATCGCGGGGCAGATCGCGGATCGATACTTTGCGACCGAGAAGTTCTTGGCGATCAGTCATCTTGTCGGGGCAACGCTCGTCTGGTTTCTTGCGGGCGCGGATTCGTTCTGGCCATTCTTGGCGATTTCGGTTGTGTACGGCATCGTGTACGCGCCGACGCTGGCGCTGACCAACTCGATCAGCTTCCACCATCTGACAGATCGCGACCGGGACTTTGGGCGTGTGCGTGTATGGGGCACGGTCGGCTGGATCGTTGCGGGGATCTCGGTTGGGCAGTGGCTTCTGGTAAACCACTCACCGAGCGAATTGCAAGACGCAATCGCGGTTTCGGCCGAGGCAGTGCAGACGCTGACGGACACCGGTGGCGGCGAGGAAGCGCTCGCGGCAGCAAACGCTGGTCTTGAGGAGGCCAAGTCTAGCCTCGTAGATTCGCAGAACGCGGGCCGCGCCGACGCGTTCAAGCTCTCGGCGGTACTCGGTGTGGTGATGGGTGTGTACTGTTTCTTCCTCCCGCATACGCCGCCGGTAAAGTCGGCAAAGAACGAGAACGCAACGGTCGAAGCGATCCGCGAGGTGATGAAGTCGCCGCTAAGTATTCTCTTTCTGTTGGCGCTGCCCGTCTCGATCATCCACCAGTTCTACTTCGTACACGCAGCGGGCTATCTGACCCAGATCCAGAACGATGCGGGCGGCTCGGCTTTGGCAGACGGGATCAACAAGGTGCTGGGTGTCGGTGGCGGAGGGCTAATGACGATCGGCCAGATGACCGAGATCGCGGTGCTGGCGCTCATGGCGGTTGTCTCGAAAAAACTAGGCCGAAAGTCGCTCTTGGCGATTGGGCTTGTCGCATACGCGCTTCGGATGCTTATCTTTGCGTACCTCCAGCAGATCGCAAATGCAACGGGGATCTCGCCGGTGCTGCTTGCGATCGCGGGCATCTCGCTGCACGGCCTGTGCTTTGGGTGCTTCATCTTCGTTGCGTTTATGATTGTTGATGAAGAGACAACAACCGATGTCCGGGCATCGGCGCAGAATCTGTTTAATCTTGTGATTGTCGGGATCGGGATCATCGTCGGGAGCTGGTTTGCCACGAGTATCGTGGGCAACTGGGCGACCGAGACCATCGGCACCAACGAGGCGGGCGAAGCCATCACGCAGATGAACTTCACGAAACTGTTTTCGGTGCCGATGTGGATGTCGGTGGCGTGCCTGGCCGTCTTGCTGGCGTTGTACCCGGCGAAGAAAGCACTTGCAGCGGCGAGCAGTAACCCTGAAACCAAGGCCGACTAGGCTGCGTTTGTACGCATTGGCCCGGATCGGTTAGCATGTATTGAAACACCACATCGCCCACTTGGGACGAGAGACAGCGAGGAGCTAGCTATGAAAAAACCAACCAAACACTCAGGTCAATCTCGGCGACAATTTCTCGGATCCGCGGCGGCTTTTGCCGGCGGGGCGGGGTTGGCGGCTTCGTGGTGCKCKKGCNTGGGCGGTCAGCCCGGCGGGGAGTTCAAACTCGGTATTCTCCGAGAGGAACTTGAGAACCTGCTGACGCATTACACTGCGTTGCTGAGCAATAGCGCGTTGGTCAAGCCTGGTGGAGACCATTTCTTTGAGCTGGTCTTCGGATGCCAGCCCGTACTTGGCAACGATGTCGGCCATCGGAGCCGGGACGATCGCATAAATCTTGGCAACATCAANGGTGACCGTGAGGTCTTTGCCACGGAGAGCTTCGACCTCGTGATTTTCAGGGCCCTTGACCTTGATGATGACGGTGTCGCCTTCTTTGGGGGTTTTGACCTGTTTGGTAAAGTCAGGAACGATCACGCCCAGGACCATGCCCTCAGTGCCCTCTTCGGGGAGTTGGACGACGGCACCATCAATGTTGTAGTGCTCGGTGCCCTCATCATCAACCATCACGGCTTTACCCGTCAAATAGTTGCCCTTGGCCGACTTGTCTTGCTCATCGAGGTCGCCCTCGTTGATTGCGATCTTCTTGATCTCATCATCAACCAAGCCGTCCGGAAGGGTGGCTTCTGGCTTGAGGACCTCGATGCCTTTGAGATCTGGGAGATCGAMCTCAGGCATGACCTCAACTTCGACCTCGATGTGGACCGGGGWGCCCGCTTGGATCTCGATGTCCTCGAAGTATTCTTGTGGTGGATGACNGAGGMCKTTCTGCTCTACCTAACCAAAGAAATATTAAGCTTGCAGGGCTATCAGGTAATTACCGCAGAAAACGGTAAACAAGCGCTAGAAATACTGGCGACAAAACCGATTGACCTCATGCTATCTGACGTCATTATGCCCGGCCTGGACGGTTATGAACTAGCTGCCATAGTGCGACAAAAATACCCCGATGTGAAAATCCAGTTGGCCAGTGGTTATACCGATGATCGAAAAGCCGATATCGGCACGATAGACCTGCACAATGCACTATTAAACAAGCCCTACCAGACCAAAGTTTTACTGGCCAGGTTACGAGAGCTTTTGGATTAAGAGCTTCGTAGTAAATTAGGCTTTGGCCAATGTTCCAGAAAAAGTATCTTCGACAACTGTTTGTAATCTGATTTTTGCATTGTCGCGAAGCAGGCAGCCGTGGGCTGCTATTAAATGATCAAACTCAAGTTGTAATAAGCGCTCAAAATCATCCCGCATAGAGCCTCCTTTTGGAGTGACTTTTTTAAGCCAGGGTTTACCAATAATTAAGTCCTTTTTAAACCCTMATAGTGGCTGCACCAGTCGTATTAAAACCGTGGTATAGGTCCATTCGGTGTAGTGTTGGATCGCGTCCGTGGTAATGAGTAAACGTTTGTCTTTCAGTAATAATGCCGATTCAGGAAACAGAGCCGATGAAAAAATAAAAAATTCTGCCTGCGCCACCGGCGGTTCCGTTGCCTGAGTAATAATATGATCGGGCAGCAACGATGGATAAGTCGCTTGCCCGGACTGACACCAAAATTCTGCGCCGAATTTATCGATGTAGTAAGCATCATCAAGGCCGTGAAAATCACCCAGACGCAGTACATGCTTGACGTCGCCCAGGGACAAAAGCGACTGCTCGCCGTCAGCGCTTAGTCGTACTGGATTCACCAGGATCAGATCATTGCCACTCCTGATAATGAGCATGTTCCTGCTAATACTCATCCCAGGACCCATTTTTATACTCCCATGAACCCAAAACACATCGGTGAATAATTCCGCAATATCATCATGGGGATGGGCTGTAGGATATTTATTATTTTTCATTGATTAGTTTCCTCAATCCATCAGAGGCAAAAACACACAGGGCCCACATTATTTTATGAAAATAGCTTATCTACAGTCAGGCCGCAATCCACTCCTGAATAACAGCGGCTTCATGGCGTATCTGCTCCGGGCCACCCAATAATTGTCGATTTAGCCCTATACG
>NVSP01000061.1 GCA_002732755.1 Phycisphaera sp. | reverse complement strand
GGCCCGACCTTGACGCCCACCGGGTTCTCGATGCCCCGGAAGAACTCGACATGCGCGCCATCCAAGCCCCGTGTCCGCTCGCCGATCCAGGGCATGTGCGTCGTCAGGTCATAAAAGCCATCGCGCCTCGGCACCTCGCGCGTCTGCGCCGATTCGTACAAGAGGTTGAGCCCCTCGTGGCTGGTGAAGAAATCAACGCGGGTCAGGTCATCGACCGTCTTCTCGCCCAGGTTCTCCATGAACCGCAGCGCGCCCGCGAGCTTGGCGGACATGTCGGTGTACGACCGGCGCGCTTCTTCTGAAAGACTCGCGGCTCCGATGAAGCTCAGATCCCAGTACTCCGGGTGGTGCAGATCCGCAAAGCCGCCATCGATCAGGGCGCGCACGAAGTTGAGCGTCATCGCCGCGTGCTGATAGCCCCGGACCATCAGGTGCGGGTCCGGCTCGCGGACCGCCGGCTCGAAGGATTCACCGTTGACAAGATCCCCGAAATAGCTGGGCAGGGTTAATTCCGTGCCATCAACCGTCCGGGTCTCGGTCAGGCTCGATCTTGGTTTGGCGTACTGCCCGGCGAATCGGCCCACGCGGATGACGGGCTTCTGCATGCCATGCACCAGAACCAGCGACATCTGGAGGAGGATCTTGAGCCGGTTGGTGATGTTCTCGGGTCGGCAATCATCGAGCCGTTCGGCGCAGTCGCCGCCCTGAAGCAGGAAACGCTTGCCCAACTGGGCCTCTGCGATCTGTACTTTGAGCTTCTGAATTTCCCAACTTGTGACCAATGGCGGCAGCGACCGCAGTTTCGTGACGGCTTTGTCGACCGCGGCCCGGTTTTGGTAGACAACCTGCTGCGGATCGAGCTTCTTCTTCCAACTCAGGGCGGACCAATCGCTCGGTTGGCCCGTGTCATGCGTGTTCTGGTCTGCGTTGGTCAATTCGGAATCCTCGTGTGGTGCCGGGTGATCGTTACCACGGTCGGCACTCGGTGCCAGCGAGATCGCGCGGAGTCTGCGCTAGGACCCAGAAAAACGGGTATGCAGTCCGAAAAAACGCAAGTAGATCCCCGATGTGTCCGATTTAGGCGATCAGCAAGAGGTGTGCTCTGTTGCACGCCCAGAGTTTGGGCCGCCGGTGTTTCCGGGGCCGTGTTTGATTGCCCGGGTCTTTGTTGCAAACCCCCGGGCGCACAACCCGCTCGCCGACCGTTCGAGTCGGCGAGGCAATGGAGACAGTCATGGCCTCGAAGAAGACCACCAAATCCACGCGACGACCAGCCGCTAAACGCACCAAGACCAACGCGGCTGCCAAACGCAAGTCCAGCACATCGGGTCGCAAGACCACCGCACGCAAGACCACAACAAAGTCCCCAGCCAAGAAGAGCACCGCTCGCAAGCCCGCCGCCAAGAAGACCACCAAACCAGCAGCCAAGCGAACAACAGCGAAGAAGTCTGCACCAAAGACCACTACCAAACGCAAGACCACTGCGCGTAAACCAGCGGCTCGTAAATCTGCACCAAAGACAACCGCCCGCAAGACCACCGCTCGTAAGACTGCGACCAAGACCGCAGCACGCAAAACAACTGCTCGCAAGACCACCAACGCAGGCCGCAAGACGACCGCTCGTAAGCCAGCAGCAAAGAAGACAACTTCACGCACCACAACCAAGMRMGCAACCACNNNTCGYAARMCCGCYGCYMRMAAGACCNNAMSNCAMGNAARCCAGCAGCACGCAAGACAACCTCGCGTACCGCTGCCAAGCGTTCGACCGCAAAGCGCACCACCGCAAAGCGCAAGACCACTTCGCGTAAGCCAGCAACTCGCAAGAGCACGGCCCGCAAGACCACCAAGCGTTCAACCGCCAAACGGACCGCAACCAAGCGCCCAGCCGCTAAGCGCGCAACCACCAAGGCACGCAAGAACCCAGCCCGCAAGGCTGTTGTTGGGCGCATCGGTATGAAGAAGAACGCCAAGCGCACCACGCGCCGCCGCGCAGCCTGATCTGGTCACCACAGCCAGAAACCAGAATCTCTCTCTTTCTCCTCTACAGCACGAACGCCGCGGCTYACAYAGGCCGCGGCGTTCTCTTTTGGCGYACCCGTGCCACTGATCCACAAGAGCAGGTCGTACGAATTTCGTCTGAATCTTGTGCGACGAGCCCGAAGCGCAAGCGAGGCAATGCCCCTTTATAAAGTCCTTCGCTTGCGCTTCAGGCTCGTAAAGAGACACGGCTATGAATCGAAATTGGTATCAGTGGCACAAAGTCGGTTACGGTTTCGTCGGCACCGCCGTTGGCACCGACCCGCCTTCGATCGGCCGGACACCGATGCCCGCAAGGTGCTTGTGCCACGCCTCTTTGTGGGCATGCCAGAAGTGATCGAACGAATCGTCAAGTGTCATCAACTGCATCGCGGCGTTGGCGGCTTTGCCCATCCGTTGGCGCGTGGCATCGTCGGCGATGAGCATCTCCAGCGTATCGACCCAGTCGCTCACACTCTTGCTTGAGAGCACAAACCCGGTTGTGCCATGCTCGACGACCTCTTGTGGCCCGCCCTTGTCCGTCACGATCACCGTCTGCCCCGAGGCCTGCGCCTCCATCACGACCTGCCCGAGCGTGTCGGTGGTGGATGTGAACGCAAAGATATCGCACGATGCGTAGATGGTGCTCAGTTCATCGCCGTGGCGGAACCCGAGGAACCGCGTGTTGGTCTTTTTGAGTTCCTTGGACATTTCTTTGCGGTAAGGCCCGTCGCCCACGATGACCAATTCCGCGTCCAAACCACGCTTTTTACAGCGCGCATCGACCTGTTTCCAAATCTTGACCAGCATCGGCAGGTTCTTCTCGATGCTGACGCGCCCGACAAAGACCACGCGGACGGTTTCGGCTTTGGTGGTTTCTTTGAGCAGGGAACCCTCGGTGCCAAGATCTGCAAAGTAGTTGCGGTTCTCGTGTTTGATGTTGAACAGTTCGGTGTCTACGCCGGGCTTGAGGCTCAGGCAGTTCTCGCGTTTGAGGTCGAGACCGACGAGCGATTCGATGTAGTCGTCTGAGCGCGTAAAGATCGCGCTAAACGGTTTGTAGAACCAGTGCATGTACTTGCGGGTGGCCCATGTRAAGCCGGTGTCGTCGAAGAGRTGGTCGATGTAGGCGGGGAAGTCGGTGTGRTAGACGCCCAGCACGGGGATGCGGAGCATYTTGGCCGCGATGTAGCCGACSATGCCSACSGGSCCSGGCGTWGAGATGTGGATCACATCGGGCTGGTGCTTGTCAACATGCCGGAGCATCTTGACCAAGGGCGGCAAGACAACCTGCAGGTTCTCGTACTTTGGAATGCTGGCGGCAAAGCTTGGCTCGAAGTTGTGGATGTTGTCCCAGTCTGGCACATCGAATGTCGTGCTGGTGATSACCTCGAGATCACGCCCTGTTGTGTTTGCATTCTCTGCGGCGTTCTGAATAAACCGGCACACGCCGTTGATGTCGCCCAGCGTGTCCGTGAACAGGCTGATCTTCATCGGGCGCTCCATCGCACTGGCGCCCGAGCCTGGTTCTGCGAGGCAGTGGTTCATCTGTTCCACCAGCTCACGCTCCTTGTTCTGATAGAAGAGGCTAAAGACATACGGCGCCTGTGCCGCGAGCAGGATCGTATAGCTCATCAGGTGATCGACGATCCCGTACTTGTCCTTCTTGCGGGCCGCATCGAGCGCGCCAGACGCCATCGCCTTGGAGAGCGCCGCGGTCAAGTCGTCGGCGAACTGGGCCATCCGGTCGTGCTCACTGAGCGCCGAGCCGTTGACCCATTGGTCGGGGTCAAACCGTGCGCGGAGATCAGGGTACTGCTCCAGCACCGGCCCGATCGTATCTCGGAGCGCCTTGGTGATCGGCAGGCTCCGGCTCTTGCGCTTGCCAAGCAGCAGCTTGCGCTTTGCCATGTGCAGCGCCAGCCTGGGCTTACTTGGCTTTGGCGATGGCACACCCGCAAACCGCAGCAGCTTGCTGGCGAGGTATTTCTGCCCCGGGTCCATGTCCGCCGTCAGCTTGCGCGAGGTGTAGTGGCTCGCGACCGTGGTGAGTTGGTGCGCCAGAAGCGACGCGTGCCCGGCGTTGCCGCCCGAGATGCTGTTGCCCTGCATGACCATATCAAAGAACGCGCGCGGGTCGGCGATTGTGCCGTTGTCGTCGTTTCGGATGGCGGTGAATGTGCGTCCGAGGTTGAGCAGGCCGTGGTCGTCCGAGCCGCCGGTCTTGCCCTTGATCCAAGGCCGATCAAAGACGGGTTTGAGGTTGTGTTTGATCGAAAACGCCCGGATGCGTTCGGGGTCGAGCCAGTGCAGGAGCCGTTCGACGCTCTCGCTGTGTGCGCCCGAGTGCGCTCCGTTGATGATCTCAAACCCACGAAAGAGCAAACAGCACCGTTCGAGGTGTGACATGCTCAGCTTGCCGTTTTGGACATAGACCGGGTGCGCTAGTGAGTGGGGGAGGCCCGTTTCTTTGAGCCAGTTGCAGAAGGCGTACACATCATCACGCAGCCCAAGCGTTGCGATTTGTTCGTGAAGTTCGGGCGTCATGTCCCAGACCAGCACATGCAGCTTGCATCGGTCTTCCGGGAAATGAACTGTGACCTCTTCACCGATGATGAAGCCCTCAAAGCCGCGCTCTTGGAGCGTGAGCGCGCCGGCGATCGTGTCGTGGTCGGTGATGGTGACGAGGTCCATGCCCCGCGCCTTGGCCTGGTCATAGACAGCCTCGGGCTCCGAGTAGCACTCGGGAATGCCCAGTACGCCCAGCGCGCTGATGACCGGGGCATCGGAGGCCTTGGAATGGCAGTGCGCGTCGATCCGCGTCCASTCAGACCARTYCRKCGGYYCGGYTCGGRWTGTGTCTGTGTCGCGTGTCATGGCTGCTCTAGATTGTATGGGATTCGGCTATCCATATTTCTACTCGACACAGTTCTAACGGGCTGTAGGGGTCGTGGTTTTGCCCGAGTTCACAAGAAATATACGGATCAGGGCATAAACAGGTGCTGCCTGCGCGTTGGTTCCGAGCCGGAAGCACCGGGTCGCCGATACGATTCGGTCGCGACCGTTTGCCAGAGAACAACACAAAGGAGCATCCACATGCCACGCCTATCAGTCATCGATCCCGCATCAGCCACCGGCGCCGTCAAAGAAATCTTCGACGGCCCGCTCAACGGCAAGCACCTCAACATCTTCAAGGGCATGGGCAACTCAGCAGCCGCCCTGAACTTCTACCTCGGCGGCTCGGGCGCTCTCAAAAACGCCTCGCTCTCCGTAATGGAACAAGAAGTCATCCAGCTCGTCTTCGCCCAGGGCAACGGCTGCAACTACTGCCAAGCCGCCCATACCCACATCGGCAAAGGCGCAGGCCTGACCGAAGAGCAGACCATCGCCGCCCGGACCAACGGCGACCTCGGCGACGACAAACTCAACGCGATCAGCACCTTTGCTATAGCTATGCACGAGAAGCGTGGCTTCGTTTCCGATGAAGACATCGCCGTGTTCAAGGGCGTGGGCTTTGACGATGGCGCGATCGCAGAAGCTGTCGCCGTTTCGGCGCTTGCGGTCTACACCAACTACTTCAACCATGTCAACGAGACGGAGCTTGACCTGCCAACACCCCCAGCGGTCTGAGCGTTAAAATAAAACCGATCCCGTGGGGGTGGCATCTTGCCGCCCTCTTTCTTTATATAGGCTTTCGTTTCTATGGCAGCAGGGGATGGGCGGCGGGACGCCACCCCTACGGGGTTTTGGTCTGATACCATTGCACCATGGCCAAAGCACACCACCATCTCGCGGTCTTCCCCGGCTCCTTCGACCCGGTCACCTTTGGCCACCTCGATGTCATCGCCCGAGGTCGCCGGCTGTTCGATGAGGTCGTCGTCGCTGTCGGCAGAAACCCGGGCAAGGATGAACTCTTCTCAGCACAAGAACGCGTGAGCCTCGTCGAACAACTCGTCGACGAGATGCGCGAACAAGAGCCGGGCCTTGCCGCCGTCCGCGTCGAAGCGTTCACCGGCCTGACCGTCGACTTCGCCCGTTCCATCAACGCATCCGCGCTCCTGCGTGGCATCCGCAACCTGTCCGATTTGCAATACGAGGTCCAGTTCGCCGTCACCAACCGCGAGGTCGCCGACATCGAGACCGCGTTTGTTGTCGCGGGCCAAAGTTTCGCGTACACGAGTTCGAGCCTGATCAAACAGATCGCCGCGATGGGCGAAGACCTCGAAAAAAGCCTCAGCTCCATGTGCCCGCCCGCCGTGATCAWAGCGATCGTCAAGAAGAAAGCCGAGAATCACCCGGTGCTCAAAAAACTCGCATCAGCGGGCACGGTCGTGAGCGACGACTGATCCTCCTTCTCCCCGCCGGGGAGAAGGTGTTCCTGACGAGCCTGAAGCGCAAGCGAGGTCCTCTTTTTCCAAGCACAAAATTCCTCGCTCGCGCTTCGGGCTCGTAAAGAGCATTGATCTTATTCTGGAAGATGAAACCGAACCTAACCTCTTCCCATGCAAGACCGCATCATCTCAATCGGTTCGCTCTCGACGCACCCGCTCTGGCCGATGGATTCGACGCGTCCGCCAAGGCCTTCGCACGCGACGGCTTCGTTGATTCTTGACAACGACGCCGCGATCTTGGTCGATCCCGGTTTGCCCGGACAGATCATCGCGAGCCGTTTACTCGAACGCGCGGGGCTGGAGCCAGCGGACATCACGCATGTTTTCTTGACGAGCTTCAAGGCGGACATGTGCCGGGGTTTGCCGACCTTTGAAGATGCGCAGTGGCTCATCGGCGAGGTCGAGCGAGAAGCCGTTGGTACACCGCTGGCGATGATGCTCAAGCGAGCCGTCGATGATGAAGGACCCAGTTCCGATGTTGTCAAAGAACTCGAAATGCAAGTGGCGATGCTCTCGCGGTGCGAGGTCGCGCCGGACAAGTTGACCAAGWCCGTGAGCCTGTTTCCCCTGCCGGGCATCACCCCGGGCAACTGCGGCTTGCTGCTCGCCTACCCAACCCGGACCACGCTCATCACGGGCGACGCCGTCGGGACAACCGAGCACCTCGACCAAGGCAAGATCCTTGAAGGTGCGCACGACATCGAGCTTGCGCGCGAGAGCTTCGCCGAGGTGATCGAGGTCGCCGATGTCATTATTCCGGGGCGCGACAACATGCTCCTCAACCCAACGAAACGGCCGTTCTGATATGGCATCGAAAATAGATCCAAACCGCAAAGGTTCAAGCAGCCCAAAGAACGTGCCAGCGGATGTACTCCGCGCTCTGAACAAGGGCGAAATCCCGACGGTCAATCTGGGCGAGGGATTGGCGATCAACACCGCACAGCTCCTGCTCAACACAGCCCCAGAACTCGGTAAAAAAGGCATCAAGCCGCTGACGGACGATCCCAAGATGGGCCTGATGAACCGTTGGCGCACCGCTTCCCGCATCCTTCACGATCACTTCGGCGACGACGCGATCGTTCGCTTCGCCGACCACCCGTCCGACACCGTCCGCGGCTGGCCTTGCTTTATCATCGGGTTCGCCGAGGGCAAAGGCTGGACACTCAAGAAACGGCTAACGCGCATCAAACGATTTGCAGATGATCCACACTTTGCAGTGCGCGAGTTCGCGTGGCTCGGTGTGCGCAATTGCATTATCGAAGAACTCAGCGCATCCATCCGAACGCTCACGCCTTGGACCATAGCAAAGAGCGCCAACGTTCGTCGATTCGCAACCGAGGCCACCCGCCCCCGCGGCGTGTGGTGCGCACACATCGGCGCACTCAAAGACGACCCATCGCCGGCGCTCCCGCTCCTTGAACCACTCCGCGCCGACACGAGCAAATATGTGCAGGATTCGGTCGGCAACTGGCTCAACGATGCGGGCAAGACCTCGCCTGGGTTTGTGATGGAGCTGACGGACCGATGGYTGAAAGAATCAAAGACACCMGAGACCGAGCGGATCGTGCGAAGATCACGGCGGAATTTCAACAGACCCTAACCCGTAGGGGTGGCGTCCCGCCGCCCAACGAAGCGGATCAATCTTGAATTCGACGGCGGCGGGACGCCACCCCTACAGAAGAGACGGATTCAATCTGCTAGAGCTTGCTCAAGATCTGCGATCAGGTCTTCGACATTCTCGATCCCAACACTCAGTCTTATAAGTGAATCTGAAATCCCAAGTTTGGCCCGTTGTTCTGCAGGCACCGATGCGTGGGTCATAATCGCGGGGTGTTCGATCAGCGATTCGACCCCGCCGAGCGACTCGGCAAGCGCGAAGATGTGGACACGCTCGAGCATGGTGCGGGCTTTTTCGATGTCGCCCTTGAGGTAGATTGTAATCATGCCACCGAAGTCGCTCATCTGTTTCTTGGCGATCTCGTGCTGCGGGTGGCTCTCAAGGCCCGGGTAGACRACCCGTTCGACCGCGGCGTGTTCGCTCAGATACCCGGCGATCCGCTTGGCGTTGGCGCAGTGGCGTTCCATGCGGWTGTGCAGCGTCTTGGTCGAACGCAGCAGCAGGAAACACTCAARGATGCCCGGCACAGCACCCTCTGAAAGCTGGATAAACTTGAGTTCTTTGTGCAACTCGTCATCATTGACGATCAACGCCCCGCCAATCGCGTCGGAGTGGCCGCCGATGTACTTCGTTGTCGAGTGGCACACGATGTCCGCGCCAAGCGCCAGCGGGTTCTGCAAATACGGCGTGGCGAAGGTGTTGTCCACCGCGACCCGTGCGCCGGTGCCCTTGGCAAGCTCGCAGACCGCTGCGATGTCGATGATTTTGAGCATCGGGTTTGTCGGCGTTTCGATCCAGACCAACTTGGTGTTGCCCTTGAACGCGGCCTTGGTCGCTTCAAGATCGGTCATGTCAACAAGCGTGGTTTCGATACCCAGTTGCGCAAAAATGCGGTGGAAGAGGCGGTTGGTCCCGCCGTAGACATCGTCGCAGAGCAGCACATTATCACCGGCGCTGAGCGTGTGCAGCACCACACCGGTCGCGGCGACACCCGACGAGAAGCACAGGCCGTGCTTGCCGCCTTCGAGCGCCGCCAGATTTGCTTCAAGCGCGGTGCGTGTTGGGTTTGCGGCACGCGAGTAGTCGTACTCACCGATGATCTGGCCCGGGCTTTGCTGGACAAATGTCGATGTCTGGTAGATCGGCGTCATGATCGCGCCCGTCGATGGGTCCGGGCGTTGGCCCGCGTGGATKGCTTTGGTGCCAAAGCCGTGGTCTTTGTCGTTGCTCATGAGGATATTCCTGTATGAATCGTTAATGAAGCCCAGATTTGCGACCACCGGGCACAAAATCATGTTCAAGCCATCGTACAAAGTGCTCCGCGTGAAGCAGGTATGTGTCCTTAGTTGTAGCTTTAAGTTCAGTGTGTTCAACTTCGGATTTGTACTGTGCAAGAGCAGTCTTTATTTCCATCATTGCTGCTTTGCTTAATCTGTACTCAGCCATTGTGGTTCCCTTGGTTACTTCTGCTTCTTGGCAAGATATTCGATCAGGTCGATCTGGCTCAGGATGCCCACGACCTTGTCGTTGTCGATGACGATCGCCGCTTGGTCCGCTGCGAACACACCATAGAGTTCTTCGACGCGTGCTTTGGGATAGAGCAGCCCGTCGATCGGGGCTTCGATGCCCTTGATAGGCGAGGCCGTCGTGATCGTGCCGCTCTGCAAGCCGCGCAACACATCAACCTCGTGGACGATGCCAATGGGTTTGCTCGAGCCCGCGGTGATCGGCACCTGCGAGATGCCCTTGTTTTTCATGAGTTCGATGATGCTGCCAACCGTGTCGGATTCGTTTGCGGTGATGACTTTCTGATCACGGTCGAGCATGTCTTCGATGATGCCAAGGCCGCGATCGGGTTCGAGGAAGCCGTGCATCTTCATCCACTCGTCGGAGAGATACTTGGTGACATAGCGCGTGCCGGAGTCTGGCAATATGCACACGATTTYCTTGCCCGGGCCCATCTCTTTGGCGAGTATGCAGGCGATGTGCGCCATTGCGCCGGAACTCCCGCCACAAAAAAGGCCCTCTTCGCGGACAAGGCGGCGTGCCATCGTGAAGCATTCATAGTCATTGACCTGATACATCTCATCGACGACCGTCGGGTCGAAAGCTTCGCACCTGATGTCTTCGCCGAGGCCCTCGACCTTGTAGACATAGGGTGTGCTGAGGGTGCCCGTTTTGAAGATGTTGTAGTGGACGCTGCCGAGCGGATCGACACCGATAATTTTTGTTTTTGAGTTTTTCTTTTTGAAGAATCGTCCGATGCCGCTGGCCGTGCCGCCGGTGCCTGTGCCGATGACGATGGCGTCGATCTGCCCGCCGTCGGTCTGGTCCCAGATCTCTTGTCCGGTGAGTTTCTCGTGGGCCTCGATGTTCCACTGCGAGTGGTACTGATCGAGATAAAAAGACCCCGGCGTTTCCTCGGCGATGCGCTTGGCGACATTGACATAGTGGTCGGGCGAGTCGCCCGGCACATCCGTTGGTGTAATAATGACCTTCGCCCCAAACGCCCGCAAGCCGTCGATCTTTTCCTGGCTCATCTTGTCGGGCATGGTGAAGACGCAGCGGTATCCCTTGACGGCAGCCACCATCGCAGCGCCAAGGCCCGTGTTGCCCGAGGTGTTCTCGACGATCGTCCCGCCGGGTTTGAGCAGGCCCTCTTCCTCGGCACGCTCGATGATGTAGCTCGCCATCCGGTCCTTGATCGAGCCGGCGGGGTTCATGAACTCGCACTTGGCGTAGACCTCAGCGGAACCCGGCTCGGTGACCTTGTTGAGCCGAACCAGCGGCGTGTTCCCGATCGCGTCGAGGATGGTGTCTTTGGTCTGCRAGTCAGTGCTCCGTCAGAGGGCGGGTGTACATTAAGGCAAGGCGGCACCAAAGGATAGGGCAGCAGCGGGGCAAAGCGAACCGGAGATTGGCTCCCTAAAGTACCGGCGCAGACACGCGTCAACTCCACGATTAGGACCATCCCTTTGGCCACAAACCCAACACCCCAGAAAATAGCACAGCTCACACAGCAGGCGGTGGGTCTCATGAAGGCAGGCCAGCCTCAGCGGGCGGTCATGCTGCTCAGCCCCGTGATGCAGCACGCCTCAAAGTACCTGCCMACGGTCGTGACCTACGCGCGGGCTTTGGGCATGATCGGTCAGCATGCGCGCAGCGCCGATGTCTACGCCCTCGCGTGCAGGCAAGCGCCCAGCAAGATCGACCTGCGGACCGAGTACGCAATCGTGCTCAAGCGGTCCGGGCATTACGACAAAGCGCTCGAGAACATCAAACATGTCCGGTCGATACAGCAGTGGTACAGCAAGGCTGTCTTCATGCACGCCGATGTCCTCATGGACATGAGTCGATACGAAGAAGCGGCGGCGATCCTTAACGACTACGAGCAGCACGCCCCCGCGCACGAACAGACCGCACAGAACGCCGCCCAACTCTGCTCCACCCGCGTTCGGTTTGTTCCAAAGCAGATCTCCGCCGCGGCACTGATCGACGATGTGCTTGCCCATTCCGCCAACGAAAAGGTCTCAACGAACCTGCGGTCGGTCCTCTGCGCACGGGGGGCGAACATGCTGGACATGCTCGATCGGTGCGATGAGGCGATCCAGGTGCAGGCTAGAGCCAAAGCGCTGCGGGGTTCGCCGTGGGATGCCAAGGCGCACACGCGCCGGATGCAAGCGGGTGTCAAGGCGTGGACATCAGATGAAGTAGCGGCTTTGCCCGTGTCCACGATCGACGGGTCGGGGCATATCTTCATCGTCGGCATGCCGCGCAGCGGGACATCGCTCCTCGAACAGATGCTCTCGCGCCATTCTGAAATCCAGCCGCTGGGCGAGCGCAACGACATGACGGTCGTTGCCGGCTCAACCCAGCAGCCGCCGGTGGGGCTTTTGCCGATCGTTTCTGATCTTTCACGGTGGACCCCCGAGCATTGCCAGAAGATCGCCGAGCACACCAAAGCCGTGATCGACAAACTCCGCGAGCCGGGCAAGCGGTATGTTATTGACAAGCAGCCTTTCAACTTTGCGCATGTGCCGCTGATGGCTCGCGTTTTGCCGGGCTGCCGGGTGATCCACATGCTGCGCGACCCGCGCGACACCTGTATCTCCTACTACATGCAATGGTTCACCGGTTCGCACGGCCAGGCCAACTCGTTCGACACACTCGGGCAGTACTACCGCGACTATCGCCAGATGATGGATGCGTGGGAACAGCTCGAAGCGCCAACGATGCGCCCCGAGATGATGAGTGTGCGCTACGAAGATCTCGTCCGCAACCCCGAACCGATCGCCAGGCAACTCCTCGACTTCCTCGGGCTTGACTACGACCCGGCGGTACTCGACCACACCGCAAGCGATCGGATCGTCTCGACCGCCAGCCGGGATCAGGTCAAGAAGAAGCTCTACACGACCAGCATCGCCAAGTGGAAACGCTTTGAGAAGCACCTCGGCCCGCTGCAAGAGCACGCCGGGCAGTACTTCACCGACTAAAGCATCATCATCTCAAGCGGAGCGCATCCCGTGCCACTGACCTGTCCGCAGGTCAGTGTTTTCTTTATCGAGGATGACCAAGAGCACTGACCCAAAGACGGGTCAGTGGCACGGGATACAGAAACTCCAAACGCTACAAGTGCTACGCTCTGGTCATGCGAATTCTCCTCACCAACGACGATGGCATCAACGCCCCGGGACTGCTCAGCCTCCACAAAGCGATCGCCGAGATCGACCCGCTCGGCGAGGTCTTCACCGTCGCGCCAAAGACCGTCCAGAGCGCTACGAGCCACGGCGTCACCTTCCACTCCCCGCTCATGGTCGAACCCGTCGCGCACCTCGATGGGTTCGCCGTTGATGGCAGGCCCGCCGACTGCG